>JAESUD010000263.1 GCA_016763335.1 Emcibacteraceae bacterium
CCGGGCGTTCTTAACGCCTTATCAACGGGTATGTGCAGTGCCATGGATAAACAATTAACGGCATGGGAAAATGACACCTCCATAAAAGCTGTCGTTATAAAGGGTTCAGGTGAAAAGGCATTTTGTGCCGGAGGTGATGTTAGAACGATTGTTGAACAAGGGCCGGAGAATAATCTGGCGGCAAAAGAGTTTTTCTCAACCGAATATAAAATGAATGCAAAGATATTTCATTTTTCAAAACCGTTTATTGCCCTGCTAGACGGCGTGACTATGGGCGGTGGCGTTGGTGTTTCCATTCATGGATCACATAGGGTTGTTACTGAAAAAACACTGTTTGCCATGCCTGAATCTGCCATTGGTCTCATCCCGGATGTTGGGGGAAGTTATTTCCTACCACGCCTTCCGGGGTCGCTTGGATTATATCTTGGGCTGGCGGGGGCACGGCTTAAGGGCGCGGATATATTATATGCCGGTATTGGCACGGCTTATATGAGCTCGGAAAAATTGGAAGATTTCGTCACCGCATTAAGAGACAATGATATTTCATCAAATAGTGATGTTGATAATATAATTGCCGCCTTTGCAGAAGACCCCGGCGAAGCACCGCTTGATGAATTTCGCGATTTGATTGATGCGGCCTTTAGTGAAAAGACCGTTGAGGATATTTTTGATCATCTCGGCGACATTGATCATGAATGGGCTCAACAAACACTTGCTGTTCTTAAAAAAGTGTCACCGATCAGTTTAAAAGTTATTACAGAACAACTTAACCGTGGCGCTAAATTAGATTTTGATGATTGCATGAAAATGGAATACCGAATTGTTTGTGCAATTTCAGCCTATGCCAGTGATTTTTATGAAGGCGTGAGGGCGGTTTTAATAGATATAGACCATGCGCCAAACTGGATGCCTCCAACGCTAGATGAGGTCAGTGCCGAAATGGTTATGGCTCATTTTGATAGTCCGGCGGACGGTGATTTATCCCTTTAAAATTGGATAGGGCATTCAAAGGTCATTTTTTCTTTTTTAACAGGATGCATAACGGTCAAGCTTGTTGAATGAAGACAAAGCCGGTCGCTCATATCAAGGGCTTTTTCGTGGGCATAAAACCGGTCGCCGAGGATTGGATGGCCGAGTTCTTTTAAATGCACCCTAAGCTGATGGGATCTTCCAGTTAGCGGGGTGAGCTTTAGAAGGGTTTCATTTCCCCGTTCTTCGATAACTTGCCATTTAGTCTGTGAGGGTTTGCCATTTTCAAAATCAACCATTTGTTTCGGTCTGTTGGGCCAGTCACAGATAAGCGGCAGATCAATCATGCCGTTTTCACCGTCCATTTTTCCGTAAACCCGGGCTAGATATGTCTTATCCACATTTCTGTTTTGAAATTGAAGGCTAAAGTGCCTATGGGCATATTTATTAAGTCCCATCACCATTAGGCCCGATGTGTCCATGTCGAGCCTGTGAACCGTTAGCGCACCTGGAAATTCTGATTTAGCCCTTTTTTCCAGACAATCGGCAAGGTTCGGCGTTTTGCCCGGAACAGAGAGAAGTCCCGGTTGTTTATTTAAAATGAGCATATCTTCATCATTATAAATAACATTGAGAAAAGGACTGGTTGATGGGGCATAATTTTCTATCATAATATGTTGTTATTATATAGTCTGAGACCTAAAGAACAGAGAAAAATAACATCTAAAGCATTATGAGAAAATCATTAGGAGTATGGTGCGCTTGGGTGATTTATAACCAACCGATAATATTTTAAAATAAGGAACAACAATGTTTAAATATGCCATTGTAAGAAAACCCTGTAAAGCCATGATTGATGGACTATCTGATGCTGATTTGGGAGCGCCGGATTATGAAAATGCCTTAAAACAGCATGATGATTATATAGCGGCTTTAAAAGAATGCGGCCTTGAAGTAACCGAGCTAGACTTGGTTGAAGAATATCCTGATAGCTGCTTTGTGGAAGATGTGGCATTAATGACACCGCACTGTGCAATTCTGACTAATCCCGGTGCCCCGAGCCGTCGCGGCGAAGTGGAACATATTGCCCCAACGGTTAGAAAGTTTTATGAAAACGTAGAAGAAATTAAATCACCGGGAAATGTTGAGGCCGGAGATATTATGATGGTTGGGGATCATTATTATATCGGTCTATCTGCCCGTACTAACCAACAGGGTGCTGATCAGCTCATTGCCATTTTAGGAAAATACGGCATGACTGGTTCTGTGATGGCATTGTCAGAAGTGCTTCATTTAAAAACTGGACTGGGTTATCTCGAAGATAATAACCTTCTGGCATGTGGTGAGTTTTTAACAAAAGCCGAATTTCAGAAATATAATATCATTGAAATTGCTGATACTGAAAGCTATTCAGCCAATAGTGTCTGGATAAACGGAACGGTTCTGGTGCCAAAAGGATATCCGGGTACATCCGATGTAATCAGAAATGCTGGATATAAAGTTAGAGAAGTTGATGTTTCAGAATATCGAAAGCTCGATGGGGGCTTGAGTTGCTTATCACTTAGATTTTGATATATAATCATTTTTGCTCCTGAAAAATAACAAAAAAATGCAGGGTTTGCAATCCTACTGCGTATAACAAGATATTGAAGACATTATATTTTAAAGGAAGCAAACATGGCCCGTGCCAGTTTCTATGGTTCAAAATACAAACTATTTTGCGCAACTGCATTAGCGGGTTTGTTGGTCGTCGGCTGTGCGCCGCAATATAATGTTGATGAGCAATTAAATATGGTTGCGGCACCCGCACTCTGGCAAAGCCCAAATATGGAAAAGGTTAGGTCAGAATTAAGGTGGCTAGATAATGATAATATTCAGGATTTACCTGAAATTGTCATGCAAGCCCTTGAAAATAATCCCGACCTAAGAGTTTCCGCAAACCGTTTAAGAACGGCTATGGCTCAACAGCAAATTGCCAGCGGTTCCCGAAATATTACAGGCAACATTTCTGCCAGTGCGTCAAGGAACGGTGATTTTCAATCCGGCACGTCTGATAATCAAGGTTTTTCACTAAGAGGAAGTCTTTCTTGGGAAGCTGATATTTGGGGTCGGTTGGCCAGTGATAATGCGGCGGCACAACAAAATGTACTCGCCGTTAAAAATGACCTTGAATTTGCCAGAATGTCGCTCGCCACAAGAACGGCACAACGTTGGTTTGATGTCACCGAGTCTGTGATGCAAAATGAACTTCTTGAGTTAAACCTTGAAAAATTGCTTCAAGCGCAAGACCTTGTTCAAAGCAGGTATAGTCGAGGGTTGGTTGATGTTCTTGATGTGCTGCAGCTTAATACTAATTTAGCAACGGCGAGGTCGAACCTCGCTAATCAACGTCAAACGGTAACGCAGCGTATGCGCTTGCTTGAAACTCTTATCGGATCATATCCGTCGGGAATAGTTGAGCGGGACGCTAACCTGCCTGACCTTGACGGTACAATAAGTATGGGAATTCCAGCGGATATGCTTGCGGCAAGGCCGGATATTTCGGCAGCAAAAAGTCGTGTTTTAGAAGCCAAGTATGATTTAAATGTCGCTAAAAAAGCGCTTTATCCATCATTAAGTATTTCTGGAAGCACGACAGCCAGCGGCGATGATCTTGCGGATATCGTCGATATTGATCGCCTTCTCTGGAGTGTGGTTGGTAATTTAGTCCAACCTATACTTGACGGCGGCCGCCGCCGCCAACAGGTGGTGATTAATGAAGTAAATCTGGACAGCAGTTTGGCCAGTTACCTTCGGGTCATACTAAACGCATATGAGGAAGCCGAGAATGCCCTTACAGCCGAAGTAACCTTGGCGGAACAAGAACAGTATTTATCAATTGCAGTTGAAACGGCCCTTGATAGTGAGGAAAAAGCACTTGAGCAATATGCTAAAGGGCTAACGGATATTCTTTCACTAATTAATGTTCAGCGTAGCCGTATTTCATCGCAGCAAAGCCTGCTTCGGGTGAAACATAGGCGTTTGCTGAACAGGGCAGATTTGCATCTGGCTCTCGGCGGACAAAATATTGAAAATTATATCAATCAAATGGCTGACGCGGCACAGGCAGCTGGTAATCAGGAAAGTTTATAATGAACAAGAGTAAATCACAGCTTAAAATTGTTGCGGGTATATTTATATTTACAGCCATTGCATTTACCGTCATGTATATTTCCCGCCCGACTGCTCCTGTTGAGAAACTCGAAGACCGTGTTGAAAGATTAGAAGTTATTACGGCAAAGAAACAAGATGTATTTCCGACTGTAAATACACAGGCCGTGGTGGAAAGCAGATTGAACATTAACTTAAAATCACAAGTTTCAGGGCAAATTGTTTTTGTATCACCTAAATTTCTCTCCGGTGGTTTCTTTGATACCGGCGATGTTATTTTACAAATAGACCCAAGTGATTATGAGCTTGCGTTGATACAGGCAGAAGTCAATGTGGCGAAAGCCGAGCAAACACTCAGCGTTGAAAAAGAACAGGCGGATATTGCAAAGCGTGATTGGCAAAAATATGGCCAGGGTGAAGCTACGGAACTTGTGTTGCGCATCCCTCAGTTACGAGAGGCAGAAGCAGGTCTAAAAGGTGCTCAGGCCAATTATGCGGCCCAGCGTATCCGGCTTGAGCGCACAGAAGTAAAAGCCCCTTTTCCGCTTATGATTGATCAGAAGCAGGTTGACCTTGGTCAGATCGTTAGCAACAATCAGGAACTTGCCTTGGTTTTTGGTACCGAAGAAGCCGAAATTCGCATGCCACTCAGTCAGAAACAAATTGATCTACTTAATGTTACCAATGTCGGGATATTGGCAGCAGAAGATGTACTTGATGTTAAAGTGCGGGACTTGACCCGTGATAATAACATAATATGGAACGCTAAAATTTTGCGCTTTGAAAGCTCTATTGATAGAAAAAGCAGGGTATATTATGCCGTTGCCACTATTTATGATCCAATGAACCTTAAGCAAGATAAAGAAACACCACCATTATTGCCGGGTGTTTTCGTTGACATTGAAGTGCAGGGGCCAAAAATTTCCGGCGTTTTTCAAGTGCCGGTAAAAGCCATGCGCGATGATGATAATATCTTTATTTATGAAGATGAAAAACTGATAACAAAACGTGTTGTGGTGCTTGATCGCAACGATGATTTTATCACAATTATTTCAGGATTAGAAGTCGGTGACACAATCACTGTATCGCCACCATTTTCATATGTTCCAGGAATGAAGTCGCTGATTGCCAGTCTTGATGGTGTTCCTGTTGCTGGCCGTGGTGGCAGACAAGGTGGCGGTAGACCCGGCGGCGCAGCGCCTGCTTCCCGTCCCGCGACAACGGCAACCGCCGCTGAAAACCCGGCAAATGCACCCGCCTCAGCGGATGGTCAAGGTAGCAGAGCTGAAAGGGCAAACCTGACACCGGAACAACGCGCAACTAGACGAGCAGGCAGACAGGCGGCAGGGGTAACACCGCCACAAGGAGGTAACCAATGAAAAATTTAATCGCATGGTTTGCCGATAATCACGTCGCTGCAAATCTACTTATGATGCTGATTATTATTGGTGGGATTGTGAGCGTGCCGCTTTTACGCACAGAAGTTTTCCCGGTTATTACGCCCAACGAAATCACCGTTTCTGTCAGTTACCTTGGTGCGGGTCCAAACGAAGTAGAAGATAATATCACCATCCCCATCGAGGAAGCCTTAAAGGGCGTCGCCAATATTAAGAAAACATCGTCCCGTTCAAGACGGGGTACTTCGAGGGTTACTCTTCAACTTGACCGCGGTGCCAATGTTCAGATTGTTATGGATGAAATTCAGTCACGAATTGACGGTATCCGTTCGTTCCCGCGCGATATTGAACCGCCGCGTGTTCGCCACGATATTCAAAATGATGATATTATAGACATCATTGTTTCCGGTGATACCGATCAGAAAACGCTGGCGGCGGTGGCTAGACGGGTACGGTCGGATTTACTCTCGTTACCGGATGTAACGTTAATTGATGTGCGCGGAATGCCGCCTAACACCATCAGTATTGAAGTTTCAGAATTTGATCTGCGCCGTCTCGGACTTTCCATGTCCAGTGTCGCAAATGCCATTAGTGATAGCTCGGTTGATATTTCTGTGGGATCAATCCGAAATGGATTTGGTTCATTGCAAATAAGAGCAGAAGGACGCGCTTATTATGAAAAAGAATTTGCTGATATAACCATCCTGCAGCAGCCTAATGGTGTGCGCATAAAACTTGGAGATATTGCCGAAATTAAAGACGGCATTAGCGAACGGTTCTTTATTTTTAGGTCAAAGGGAAAACCGTCAATTGTTCTTGAAACCCAGCTTAGCCCCGGTCAGGATGTATTAAAATTAACTACGGCAGTTAAAGATTATCTTGAAGTTGCTAAGCCGACCTTCCCGCAAGGGATCACTGTAACCACTTGGCGCGACGATAGTGTTGAATTTCATCAACGCCTTGAAATGTTAATTTCAAATAGTCTTACTGGCCTTGTGCTTGTGTTTATTTTGCTCGTGATGTTCTTACGGCTGGATCTGGCCTTATGGGTGACGTTCGGTATTGTCATCGCCTTCAGTGGTGCCTTTATGATCATGAAATTGTTTGATTTTTCAATAAATCAGATTTCCCTGTTTGGTTTTTTATTGGTGCTGGGGATTGTTGTTGATGATGCAATTGTTGTCGGCGAGGGTATTCATGCAACACAACGAAAAGGAAAAATAGGGTTAAAAGGCGCGATATTTGGTGCTCAGAGTTTATCTCTGCCAATAATTTTGTCAGTATTTACAACTATTCTCGCGGTTATGCCGCTGTTAATGTTTGAATCAGAAACGGGTCAACAGGCACGTGATATTGCGGTTGTGGTTTCCGGTGCGCTGATATTTTCACTGGTGGAATGTTTGCTTATACTACCCTGTCATTTATCGAGCACAAAACCGTTTGAGCCAAATTTTGTCTGGTACCAGAAATTTCGCGTATTTCAGAAAAAAGTCGCGCAGTGGTTAATTGATTTTGCCAGATATACCTATAAGCCATTTGTTGAAAAATGCCTGCGCGTTAAATATTTATCGGTGACCATTTTCTTCTCTGTACTTGTCTTATTTATTACCGCTTATTCGCTCGGGTTTGTGCGCTCGTCTTTTAATCCTGAAATTCCCAGTAATATTATTCGTTACAGTGTTGAGCTCGCCGAGACAGCCCCGGAAGGAACCGGCGAAAGAATTCACGATGCCATGGTTGACGCCATTGGTGGTCCCGGCGGTTTAGAAGAAGAATATGAAAAGAAGACCGGCCTAGCACGTAATATTCTTTTCCCGAATTATGATAGTTTTGTCTTTGGAAATAATATTCGTATGTCGCTAGAAATGTCGTCAGAGGCGATGGCCATTCTTGATGCGGAAGAGGTCATGAGTGCATGGGAGAAACGGGTTGGTGAAATACCGGAAGCCGTTGAAGTGACACTTAGGAATTCCAGAAATACCGGCCGCCGCGGTGGTGATTTAAGTTTTTATGTTTCTGCCAGTGATCAGGAAGGACTTGAAAGTGCCGTTGAGCGCATCAAACTCGAAATGAGAGATATTCAAGGTCTAACGCAGATTTATGATAATAGAGACCGCACTCGTCAGGAACTCAGACTATCCCTTAAGCCGGAAGCGGAGCATTACGGACTTACACTAGGCACACTAAGCCAGCAAGTTCGCCTTGGCTTTTACGGGCGGATTGTTCAGCGTATACCAAGGGACGGTGAAACCATAGATATTCATGTGCGATATCCGCTCAAAGCGCGACAAAACCTGAATGCGCTACGCGAAATGTATATTAAAACACCGGATGGTGGCGAAATTCCGTTTAACATGGTGGCAACAATGGAATATGTGCCGCTGATTAGTTCACCTGAAAGGATTAATGGTCAAAATACTATCAAAGTTCAGGCACGTATGAATAAAAATATCGTCTCGCCTTATGAAGCTTATAAATATCTGGAGGACGGTATATTCATCAATTTGGTAAAGGAAGTGCCGGGCTTTGCCGTTATTCCTGATGGACAAGTTGAAGAGCAAGGAATTTTCTTCGGCGAGATTACATTTTATTTATCTCTGGTCTTAATGGCGATTTATGCGTTACTTGCCATTGGTCTAAGATCTTATATTGAACCAATTATTATTTTGACGGCGGTGCCGTTTGGTTTCGTTGGCGCTATTATTGGTCATTTGATTATTGATATGCCGGTGAGCCTTTACTCATTCCTCGGGCTATTCGCCGCGTCGGGTGTGGTGATTAATGATAATCTCGTACTTGTAGATTGTATCAAAAGCTTAAAAAAGCAGGGAATGCATTTTAGCGAAGCCATTGCCGAGGGCGGAAGAATGCGCTTTCGGGCTATTATCTTAACGTCGGTTACGACCTTTGTTGGTCTTGTTCCGATCATGCTAGAAACAAGTTATCAGGCGATATTCATTATTCCAATGGTGGTGTCACTTACATTTGGTGTGTTATTTGCGACAATGATTACATTAATTCTGGTGCCTTGTCTTTACGATATCAAGGACACAATTTATGAAAAGGTGTCATTCTTGAATTCAGAAGAAGGCGATGAGGTTGGCGAACAAACGGGGGCTGCTGAATAATATTGTTTAATCAAGCTCCGGGATCTTGACGGCCATGCCGTCGAGATCCTCATTCATTATAATTTGACAGCTAAGCCGACTGCCAGCAATGCGATTATCAAGAAAGTCTAGTAGAGCACTTTCATCTTCATCTGCTATACCGGCGGCGGTTCTAAACTTTGTTGGGATGATAATGTGACAGGTAGCACAGGCACAGGCGCCGCCGCAATCTGCGTCAATACCGTCAACGTCATTATCAACGGCTATTTGCATAAGTGTATCGCCGATTGCGGCTTCAACTTTATATTCTTTATCTTCAGGCGAAATATAGGTAATTATCGGCATCATTGATCACTTATTTTTATGGCACTACTGGCTTTTATTTCTTCCATCACCACATAGGTATGGGTGCTGCTGATGTCTTCTATGGTTGATAATTGTTCGCCAAGAAATCTTCTATAATGTTCCATATTGCGGGTTCTGACTTTAATCAGATAATCAAAGCCGCCAGCGACCATATGACATTCCTGAACCTCATCCATAGCAAGAACCACATCGCGAAAATTATCTAACGCCCGCGTTGTTGTTCTATCCAAGGAAACTTCGATAAATGAAACAAGAGCGGCATCAAGCATTTTTGGCTCAAGAATGGCGACGTAATTTTTAATGAAACCTTCTTTTTCAAGTCTCTTTACCCGTTCAAGGCAGGGGGTTGGGCTTAGATGAATAGTTTCTGCCAATTTTACATTGGAAATGCGCCCATCATTTTGCAGTAACTTTAAAATTTTTCGATCAATTTGATCCAGTTTGCGAATTGCATTTTGGCCTGATAATTGATCACTTGATTTTACCATGGTGAATATCTCGTATGTTTGGTAGTTTTATAGCTTAATTAAACAAGGAATCGATATTAAGTAATATTTTATGCTATATCATTACAAATAGACAGTTTTAAATATTGCCTTATTTCTAACATATTATACTGTTTAAAACTAAACTGAAAACTATTGTTGACTTTGGGTATTTAGGGGCGTAGATGGTGTGTTTTCCGGCATTAAATTGCCATATTTAATGTATATATTAGATTATAGTAAAGTTTAGTAAGTACAAAAGAGCAGGTAAGACCATGAGCGAACAAACTATTGAAGAGCTTGCAAAAAAATTGATCCGTCGTATGGGTCGTAGCCAAGCTATTGAGATATGTGAAGCAAATAAATGGTTAAGAGTATTAGAGCATATCAAGTCACTTGATAAGAATGTTCAAAGCGCATAAGCTGCGTTTAATATCTTTTCTATAATTAACTCCCTTAAACATTGATAAAAGGTGGGGACATGTACTACAGCGTTTTCAACCTTTTTAAGATCGGCATTGGCCCGTCAAGCTCGCACACGGTTGGTCCTATGGTGGCGGCAAAATTATTTGTTGAATCCCTACATAGTATAAACGACGTGGCCTCAATCAAGGTTGACGTATATGGCTCTCTCGCGCTTACCGGCTTGGGCCATGCCACCGACAAGGCGATATTGTTGGGGCTGGAGGGGTATGAGCCTTCGACTGTTGATCCATCGATTATTGATGAACGCTGCGAGAAGATTAAGTCATCGGGTATTATTAATCTTTTGGGAAAACGAGAGATCGCATTTTCTTGCAGGGATCATATGCCATTTCATATGGAAAAATTACTTCCCCATCATAGCAATGGATTATGTTTCACGGCGGTGGATAATGCGGGTCAGAAAATTGCTTCGGAAAATTATTATTCTATTGGCGGCGGCGCGGTACTTTGCGAAGCAGATTTTGGCCGCAATACGCCGTTACCTGATGAAATTCCTGTGCCTTATTCCTTTAATACCGGGGAAGAATTACTGCAAATATGCAATGAGAATAATTTTTCGATTGCCGAGTTAATGTGGGCTAACGAAAAAGCATTAATGCCGGAAGAAGATATTAAAAGAGACCTCGATAAAATATTTGAAGCGATGAATTATTCTATTGATCGCGGCTGTTCCGTTGGTGGTATATTACCGGGCGCATTAAAGGTTAAACGTCGGGCGGCGCAGTTTTTAACGTCATTAAAAGACGCACAAGAAAAGCAGCTTGGTGATCCATCGGTAATTCTTGACTGGATAAATCTATGGGCGCTTGCTGTTAACGAGGAAAACGCGGCTGGCGGTAGAGTGGTTACGGCGCCGACAAATGGCGCGGCCGGTATTATCCCGGCAGTACTGCGCTATTATGACCGTTTTTATAACCGTGATGGCAATAAGCAACCCGTTTATGACTTCCTTCTTACGGCTGCCGCTATTGGTTCTCTTTATAAAAAGAATGCGTCTATTTCCGGTGCGGAAGTCGGATGCCAAGGTGAAGTTGGTGTTGCGTGCTCAATGGCAGCTGCTGGTTTAACGGCGATTAAGGGCGGCACTGTGATGCAGGTTGAAAATGCGGCTGAAATTGGTATGGAACATAATCTTGGGCTTACCTGCGATCCCATTGGCGGGTTGGTGCAAATCCCCTGTATTGAGCGAAATGCTATGGGCGCGGTAAAGGCGATTGATGCGTCACGATTAGCACTGCGCGGCGATGGCCTACATCATGTGTCACTTGATAAAGTGATCGAAACCATGCGCCAAACTGGCAAAGACATGCAGGCGAAATATAAAGAGACCTCAAAAGGCGGCCTTGCCGTTAACGTTGTGGAATGTTAACAGTATAAAATACTGCAATTCATCCAATTTTATAGATAATATATCGGCAATATCATAAGAAAAGCAGGACATTCTGCTGTATTATGCCGTATATTCCTGTGATTAACTGTTATTAACGCACGGGTGTATCACATGTATTCTTTAAATGACCATAAAACTATTGAAACATTATCTTTAAGTGAAATCAGACATGACCTTCGTCAGATGATCCACTTTGACGAAGAAAAATGTGTTGATAATCTGCTTCTTACAACAGAGCTGACCATTGGCGAGCGTAATCGCTTGGTTGATGCGGCGCGGGTTTATGTTAATAAGTCACACGCTAAAAGTGACAGTCAGGGCACAATGGATTATTTCTTGCAGGAATTTGACCTCTCCAATAAAGAGGGGGTGGCGCTTATGTGCTTGGCTGAATCTTTATTAAGAGTTCCAGACGGGGCAACCGCAGATAAACTCATATCGGAAAAAATAAGCGCCGGACGCTGGTCAGATCACAAAGGGCAGTCGAAAAGCGTATTTGTCAATGCCTCCACTTGGGGCTTGATGCTTACAGGCGGTTTTGTTGATATTGGTTCGGAAGTTCGAGGCAATACTGATAACTGGTTCAAAAGTTTTATTAAAAAAACTGGTGAGCCTGTGGTTCGCACGGCAATTGTACAAGCTATGCGCATTATGGGTGGGCAATATGTGTTGGGCCGTACCATTAAAGAAGCCATTAAACGCGGCATAAAAGAAAATAGTGAAAATACTCGCTTTTCATTTGATATGCTCGGTGAAGGCGCGCGAACAATGGAAGCCGCAGAGAAATATTTTGACGCCTATAAAGCGGCGATTATGGAAATTGGTGCGCAAAATAACGAAACTGACCCATATGCCGCAAACGGTATATCAGTAAAATTCTCTGCCCTTCACCCAAGATACGAGATGTCGCAGCACGCAACAGTAATGAATGTGATGATACCAAGAATTACAGAACTTGCACTTCTTGCCAAAGAAAAAGGCCTTGGCTTCACCATCGACGCGGAAGAAGCGGACAGGCTTGATATCTCTTTAGATATATTTGAAAATCTTGCCCGTTCAGAACAACTTAAAAATTGGGATGGATTAGGGATAGTGGTGCAGGCATACCAAAAGCGTGCGCCCTATGTTATTGATTGGCTTAATAAGCTCGGCCGTGAACTTGACCGTAAATTTATGGTACGCTTGGTGAAGGGTGCTTATTGGGATAGTGAAATAAAACACGCTCAGGAAATGGGTCTAACCGATTATCCGGTATATACCAGAAAAGCATCAACAGATCTTTCTTATCAAGTGTGTGCAGAACGCCTGATGATGGCGCGTGATGCGTTTTATCCGCAATTCGCCACCCATAATGCCTATTCAGTGGCATTGGTATTAGAGTTGGTTGAAAAGTGGGATATCGCCGCCGATGAGTTTGAATTTCAACGCCTGCACGGCATGGGGCATTTGCTTTATGATGTGGTTAAGGAAAATTCTGCTACTGGTTTTAATATGCGGGTTTACGCGCCGGTTGGCGCTCATAAAGACTTGCTTCCATATCTGGTGCGTCGCTTACTTGAAAACGGGGCCAATAGTTCGTTCGTTAATCGCTTTATGAATATGGACGTGCCCGTTGACGAATTAATGCAAGATACTATTAAACTGGTCGAGGAAAAATCACCAAAACGCCATAGCATGATACCGTTACCGAAAGATATTATCAGCCATTCGGGCCGTGAGGCCTTCCCGCGTAAAAATGCCGAGGGCTTTGAGCTAAGTGACCCACTTGAGATTAACAAGCTGATTAAAAGCCTTGAGAGTAAGAAAAGCTGGACAGCAGGGCCGATTGTTTGCGGTAAAATGAGCCTTGAAAATGCCGAACAAGTCGTCAGCCCGACAACGGGTGAACCGGTCGGTAAAATTGGCATAACATCGAATGATGACATTGAAAAATCCCTGACGGCTAGCGTAAAAGCACAAAAATCATGGAATGCTCTTGGCGGTTCTGCCCGTGCAGAAATCCTGAGTGAAGCAGCAAATCAACTGGAGGCACGCTGTCTCGATTTGATGGAGCTTATTGCTGATGAAGTAGGGCGGACACTGGCCGACGGTCTCTCAGAAGTACGTGAAGCGGTTGACTTTTTGCGTTATTATGCCGGGCAGGCCGCGGAAAATTTTGAAGGCGCTAAATTACTACCCGGCCCAACGGGTGGACGTAATGAACTTTATCTACAGGGGCGGGGAACATTTTTATGCATTAGCCCGTGGAATTTTCCGTTGGCAATATTTATCGGTCAAGTATCTGCTGCTCTTGCGGCGGGTAATTCGGTCATTGCCAAGCCGGCCGAACAAACGCCGATTGTCGCCGCAGAGGCGATAAAAATTCTTCATGCGGCGGGTGTGCCGTCAGACGTTCTTCATTTACTGACTGGTGACGGAGCGACAATTGGCGCTAAACTGGTTGCTGATGAGCGTATTTCAGGCGTGGCCTTCACTGGCTCAACGGATACGGCAAAAATTATCAATCGCAGCCTCGCAAACCGTGACGGGGCCATTGTACCACTGATCGCTGAAACCGGCGGGCAAAATGTCATGATTGTTGATAGTACGGCTTTACCGGAACAGGTGGTTGACGATGCTATTTCATCGGCTTTTCAGTCTGCGGGGCAGCGCTGTTCAGCACTTCGTGTTCTATATTTACAAGATGACGTAGCAGATATAATTATTCCCATGCTTAAAGGGGCGA
>JAESUD010000264.1 GCA_016763335.1 Emcibacteraceae bacterium
AACAGAATATCTCGAAGAAATAAATGATGAGCCAAATTTCCTAGGAACCGATCCTGCTACCCGGGCCGAAGTCAGAAGACTGACAGAATGGTTTGACGTGAAATTTCACGACGAAGTAACAAACCTGATTATCGCTGAGAAAGTTATGAAACGATTTCTCAAGCGTGGAACCGCCGATGCCGCGAACATTCGCTTTGCCAGTCAAAATATCAAGCATCACCTTCAATATATCGAATATCTTACAGATCGAAGAAACTGGCTCGCAGGAAATGATTTTTCATATGCCGATATTACTGCGGCCACTCAAATATCCTGCATCGATTATTTTGGTGATGTGCCATGGGAAAAATTTCCAACCGCCCGTGACTGGTATGCCCGCATCAAATCACGGCCAAGTATGCAGATAATCTTAAAAGATAAAGTATCAGGCCTTATTCCCGCAGCCCATTACCGGGATCCGGACTTTTAAAATTGAAGAACATTAATGACTGAAAAATCAGCCTCCGCAGCAACAAAATCCGAAATCGTAAAACTAGCGATGGATGCGGGCTTTAATTCTGTCAAAATTACAGGGCCAGAAGGCTTAGAGAAAAATGCTGAATATTTTTCACTCTTTTTAAATGAATCCCGCCACGGTGAAATGAAATGGCTGGAAGAAAAAGCCGACCGGCGAAAATCACCCTTAAATCTTTGGCCGGATGTTAAATCAATCATTATGCTGGGAATGAATTACGGCCCAAAAAATAACCCGTTAGAATTTCTTGAATATAAAAATAGCGGCAATATATCTGTTTATGCTAAGGGAAAAGATTATCATGACATCGTTAAAAAGCGCCTGAAACAAATTGCCCGACACATTCACCGTCAATATGATGAACAGGTAAAAGTATTCGTTGATACGGCCCCCGTTCTGGAAAAACCACTCGCGGCCAAATCCGGAATTGGCTGGCAGGGTAAGCATACAAATCTTGTCAGTCGTGAATTTGGTTCATGGCTTTTCATTGGCAGCATTTTTACCACGATGGAAATTGCCCCAGACAGCCCGGAAAAAGATCATTGTGGTTCCTGTCAATCATGCATTGATATTTGCCCGACAAATGCTTTTCCCGCGCCCTATCAACTCGATGCAAGACGCTGCATTTCATATCTGACCATAGAATATAAAGGTCATATCGCCGAAGAGTTCCGTAGACCAATAGGCAATAGAATATATGGCTGCGATGATTGCCTATCAGTTTGCCCGTGGAATAAATATGCCTCCCACACGAAAGAAATGCTCTACCATCCCCGTATTGAACTGGAACATCCTAGGCTTGACGAGCTGGCAAAACTTGATGATCAATCATTTAGAAAAATATTTTCTGGCTCCCCTATTAAAAGAGTAGGAAGAGATTTTTTCATTCGCAACGTCATGATTGCTATTGGAAATAGTGAAAACAAATCATATATCCCTCTGCTGATCTCAAAATTGGATGAACCAAACCCTCTTATTCGCGCTATGGCGGTTTGGGCCATAAAAGAACTGGTCAATGTTGATCAGTTTAATGAGCTCAAAAACAAGTATGCCGAAAGTGACCCTGACCAAGATGTCAGACGCGAATGGCAATAATCATTTTCCAATAAGCCCAATATTATCCTCGACAAGTTTCTGCCAATATGTATCCGGATATTTTTTAATAAGTTTTTCCCATTCAACCAACGCTTTTTCATCATTATGCTGCATGCGGTAATTGACCCCGCTCTCAAATAAAACGTCTGGATTATCAGGTTCCAGACTAAGTGCCGCATTTAAATCAAGTCGTGCTTTTAAATGTTGATTTAATTGCCTGTACGATTCGGCGCGAAACAAAAACGCATCCACTTTAGCTGAATTTATTTCAAGCGCCCGGCCAAAGTCCTGAGCTGCATTTTCATATGCCTTTGTGGAAATTTGCACCAACCCTCTCTTTATAAAAAGATCATAGGCATATTGTGACTTATCTTCTAGGCCGACAATCGCCGCACTCAGTGCGTTATACGCCTTATCAAATTCATTCGCCGAATGCCACGAAATCCCCGCCATATAATTTAACTGCAGCTTTAGAATTTTTTCATTTTGGTTAGCAAAATCATTCACGTCTTCATCGCGCGATAACTTTCCAACCACAGTTTCAAAAAGCTCCGCCGCCTCGCCGTATCTTTCCTGTTCATATAATGCAAGTGCCTCGCAATGCTGCGCGGCAACCCCGCCACCACCAATATACCATTCACGGGCTGTGGCCACCGCACCAACATTATCCGCTGCAACAATGTCTAAACATTCCAGATATTTTTTTGATTGTCCCCAAGTCGAGAAACCCTGCGCCTGAGCAAATGATATTTGCATAAAAAACATGGCAATTAAAAATTTAAAACTGACATCCATAGTGAATTAACCCGTTTTCCTATTGGTATTTTATTATTTACTGTATAAATATATTCATATTAAAGCGCAAACCGTAAAAAGAGATCCATAATGAAACTATTCTGCTTTGGACTTGGGTATACAGCAAAAAACCTGATCAGCGCATTATCCCCGACATCATGGCAATTTTCAGGCACAACAAGATCAGGTGATATCAAATTTGATACTGACGTCCCGCTTAACAATGCCGAACAACATTTAAAAGATGTCACTCATTTGCTTATATCAGTGCCGCCCGATAAAACACTTATAGATCCTGTTATTTTTCATCACAAAACTGATATTCAGAAAATGACGGCATTAAAATGGATCGGCTACTTATCCGCCACCAGTATTTATGGTGATCATAATGGAAATTGGGTCGATGAAGAAACACTCCCTACACCGACGAATGAGCGCGGTTCTTTACGCCTTGAGGCCGAAAAACAATGGTTATCACTTGATATGCCCGTAAATATTTTCAGGCTTGGCGGAATATACGGCCCCACTCGAAACCAGATTAAAAGCATCCAAAACAAAACCGCCAAAAAAATAACCAAAGACAATCACAAATTTTCACGCATTCATGTGGATGATATTTGTTCTGCCCTTATTGCCTCAATGAACACCAAACCCACTCAAAACATCTATAATATTGTTGATGATTATCCAAGTTCGGCTGCTGATGTTCTCGATTATTTATGTGAAGCTTTGTCTTTACCGCCGCTTGATGCAATCCCTTATGATGACGCATCCTTAAGTCCAGCTCTGAAAAGTTTTTATCAAGATAACAAACGCGTCAGAAATGAGCATACTAAAAAGAGCTTAAACTGGAAACCAAAGTTCGCTAATTACAAACAAGGCTACAAAGACATATTAAGCAAACTCGGTGATTGCCAACTTTAAACGCTGCAAATCCGCATCCGATGATAAACGGTGATCACCTGCTTTATTAAAGCTTATAATCACATCATCACTGCGTAGCTTATCCGCGATTCGCGCCGAATATTCACTCGGTACATCCCTATCTTTAAGCCCATGAAATAATCGTACCGGACATTCGAGCCCGATGGGTTTATTGAGCAAAATATGATTTTCACCTTCTTGAATTAAAGCGTAGCTCACTTTATAGGGTTCATCACTATAATCAGATGGCTCATAATAAATTCCGTCTTTTTTTAAAGTTTCTTTTATTTCGCCCGAATATTTATCCCACATTAATTCACGTGTGAAATCTGGCGCTGCGGCTATACCAATAAAAGCTTTTATTCGGTCCTTCCGCGCAAGCGCTGCAAGCAGACCAATCCACCCGCCCATGCTAGAGCCGACAATAATAAGCGGCCCTTCCGTAATCTGGTCAATGGCCGATAATGTATCAGCAAGCCATTTTCCGATTGTTCCATCAATAAATTCTTCTGATGAGTTACCATGACCAGAATAATCAAACCGCACATATGACATTCCAAGGCTTTTACATGTTTTTTCTAAGAAAAGCGCTTTTGTGCCTTCCATATCAGACATATAACCACCGCAGAAAACCACGGTAGGCCCATTTGCTTCATATTTATGATAAGCAATTTTTCGATGATCATCACCGTTAATAAATTTAGGTTTTTTATTCATATTTTTGCATC
>JAESUD010000265.1 GCA_016763335.1 Emcibacteraceae bacterium
CACGCGCCTCGACGGCTCTCAGGCTAGCTTCGGTTGATAATAGTGAGGGGTGTCCCTCCAATATTTGGGTAATAAATTCGTGTAATACGGGTCTTTTAGCTGCCTCTTGTGCTTGTGTAGAAATTGGCAAATTGAATGCCAAAATTACAAGCACAAAAATACCCTGCATTTTTTTGCAGTTCATTTTCATTTTCCTAATAAATACAATAAAATTAAGCATCAGTTGACTCATTGCATATGCAATTTCAACTAATGATTATTCAAATTAAGGATGTTTATTTATTAGGCTTTGGGGGGAGATATGGGAGGACGGTGAACTATTGATATTAGTTCTTGTACATCGGTGTGAGTAAAATATGCTTCAGATGTTTTTATACCAAAAGCACTATCGCTGAATAAAAACGTCATCGGTGGATGTGAATGTACACAATGTGAAACACCTGTCAATTGGTCTTGATGTTCAGTAAGTTCATCATGTTGCTCAGAAGTGGTATCATGTGAAATGGAGGAACCTTCACTGTGTTCTGCAGCTTCCAAAAATATCTCAGCGCTCTCCGACATCGCACAAGTAACTTGTGCAAATAAAAAAGACACCATAACTAAATAAACCATTCTCGTATACATAAAGCCTGTATAATAGAGCTTCCCAAGTAAATCAAGATTTATTGGAATCATTCAAATTGCCAATGTTTCATTGGGCCCAGATCGTGTGAAAATGCGAAATTTTATTATTAACAATATCTCTTATATATTAACTAAGTTACTGGTGTCCCCTCGAGGCCTTGGGCCTCCAGCTTCCGCTTTCGCAGAAGCGTTCACGAAACCAACCCTGCAATCCTCGCAGATATTGCCGTGTTCTGGGTACTTCTAAGCTATGCCTATATCTCGTCCTTCTACTTTCTGGCGGGTTTGGCGAAACTACATCTGATTTATATTATTACGAACAACAAATACTACCAGTAATACCCGGAATTATCCAGTTCAAACACGACATGCCCAATGAGAGACTAATGAACATGCTAAAATTCATACGAAGTTATTTATTAGCTATTGTAATCATAAATTTGATTTGAGAGGAACTAAACCTGCTGCTTTTTCAAATTTGGTAAGAAGGATCATTAACGCAAATAATATTTGTCGACCTACATTGCATAGGCGGCGACATTTTAATTGCACTCACAAGCCTAATACTGGCGATACTATTTGCCCGGGATAAGTCTTGGCCTCATAAAAGCTATATAATAGTTGCAGTGTGTGCAAGTGTCATAGGTATTACATACACATGACACAACAAATAGATTGAACAATAGAGCGCAAAGTTTCCGTGTTTCCATCCAACGACGAGAGAAGAAATTTCAACGTTTAAATTACAAAAAGTTTTCCTAATTATTTTTTTCAAATTACGGACCAATTTACAATCCATTCAATACTCAATGACATTTAATATCAAGACGACCGTTACGGAAATTGCGGTCAGTGACGATGTTCGGATAGAACCTCGCAACTAGTACCGTTTAACTTTCACCTCCATTAAAAATACTTAATCTTCGAAAATATTAATGTGATAATGCCTCTATAACTTAGCCTCGCCCCAACATCTTTATAGATTTAATCAAAAGCACTTCTGATGATTTAAAACTTTTCAATACACTTCTAACCGATATAATTCTTTGGCCGACCTGCCGAGTTATACCGCGTTTATCGGCATCCATTTTTGCCAGAGTATTATTATTAATCTCAGCGGCCACCACATCGGCACGATAATCTGCGAGTGCAAAAGACCGCTTATCGACACGACGATAGTTCTTCATATCTGCTAGCGCACTCTCAAAACTATCATTTAAGTCTTTCGCATTCAGCTCTGCGAGCTTTTCAAACTCTCTTCCAAGCTTAGGGTCATCTGTCAATTTGTCCGCAAGCTCAAAAGCCAAACTACTAACCTTGCCATCATATCGCTTGAGGCTCTTGGCGAGTTTATCAATATCCTGATACTCACCGGCAACGAACATATGCGCATCAACCTTATGACGCGACAAAGCCACATAACTATTTGCCTGCCCCCAATGACTAGTATGATAAATATAAGTATGATCGACAGTATGACCCTGACCTTTATAGATGGTGCCCGCATAACCAAGCCTGAAGTCGATAAAAACATCAGTGTTAATCGTTAAGGATTCATTGCCATTTTCTTGCTCAAAGGTAATCAAAGCTCCATCAATGTTTGATATCTTTCCGTTCTGACCATTGATCAACCCTGCTCGTTTTTCCGTGCCCGTCAAGACAATTTGATCACCGGTGCTAAAATCAAAACGGCCATGTTTTGTGTTAAACGTGTGATTATCCCGCGCGACGACACCTCGTGTCTGAAGATGCTCCCGCATGGCCATATTAAATTCTGATACGTCTTTATTGCGGTAAGCAAAGACAAAACGACTTACATTTCTATCAAGGTTAAAATCCGATTTCCATTTTTCAATCAGAGCTTTTTTGCTGGCCTCAGCATCATCATTTTTGACAATAAACCCTCTTTTCTCATAGGCGTTAATCGCCGCCTTGATATCGCCACTAGCAAGAGCCTCCGTCGCCTCTTTACTCCACTCCTTCGATTGCCTTCTGACCGTGGAGATTTCAGAAGCATCCGCAAGCTTTGCGATATCACTAAATAAACCACCCCGTTCAATGGCAGAAAGCTGGCCATCGTCACCGACTAACACGACACCAACTCGGTGTTTATAGGCAGCCTCTAAGAGGCTTTTCATGGTTCTACTATCAAGCATGGCCGCTTCATCGACAATCAGACGAGCTCCTTCTTTTAGTTTGATACGGTCATGTTGATCCTGAAATAAAAATGAATGAACGGTGAAGGCTTTCTCGAACCCATCTTCTCTAAGAGCGGATGCTACCATGTTCGTCGGCCCAAGACCGATCACGTCTTTCCCACTGCGCACCAGTCCTTCTTTGATCGCTCTCAAGGCATAACTTTTCCCCGTCCCTGCTTTACCACGAATAACCGTTAAACGCTTACCTGAGAGACTAGCCTTCATTGCCGTTGTCTGCTCATCATTTAATCCATAATTTCTCGCCACACGATCCTGTGTAGCAACTGCAAGCGGCACATCTTTTTCGGCGAGCAGCACACTTGAGAGCGTCATCGCTTCCGCTTCTTCTGCCCTAACCATGCGGGTGGTAAACCTTTCATCAAGCTCGCCATTCTTATCGATGGTGTAAAGCGTTTCAGGAGAATATAATACAGACCTAAATATCTCAGTCGCTGTCCTTTCATCAAACTTGTAGCGGTCAATATATCGGTTGAGTTCATCAACCGAAAAACTGGATTTCTGTAACGTCAATTGCTCTAGAATACGCTCCGGATTTGACATAAATTCAGTGGCAAGTTCTACGGCGTTTTGGTTACGATTTATCGCAAGCACATCGGCTTCCGTTCGCATGCGCTGAGGCCCAATATGTTCGGTCGGCACAAGACTGGTTTCATCAACGCGGATATCAAGACCGTTCTGCATAAAATATTTATTTTGATAGTCCCGCCAAACCTCTCCCCACTTGTCGCCATCCATCACATAGCCCTTGGCAAAAAGGCCGTTTAAATTTCGCGCCTTTTCACCCATACCATATGGTTCTATTCGGCGGGTCGTAACTAGCACATGAGCATGATAATTGACGTTAGCGTCTTTCAAAATATCATGCTCATTTTTTTCATTTTCATGAGGCCCGTGAATATCAATCTGCGCCCCGACACCATGCGCGACAAAATTATCCTGCACAAAAGTCCGTGTCATTTCAAGGCGTATTTTATCGGTAATTTCAGGGTTATCCGGCAGAGCTAAAAGCAGCTCTTTCGCTTCCTGAGAATTTATGCGCTTCTCCGCAAACTGGGCCTTGTTCCATAAAACTTCGAAGTCCAGCATCTCCTCAGGAGCACCATCTGGCAAAAGTATTTCATGATGCTCAAGATCATGCCTATCAGAATGAGAATATTTCTCCCCCGTACGCTCAGACCGTGCGGTCGAACGTGCATTATAGGTCGCGCTCCTAACGGCGCAGTGACCCTTGGTGCGAGTAAGTATTCTCATACGTGCAAATTGAATAGCCATGCAATACACGCTACAGCAAAAAAACAAATCTCACAAGCCACAAACAAAGTTTGTATATTGCGTATAGGTACTTTCCTGCGGAGGCTTTTCCTTTGTCTCGGCCTTTGGCCTCGACGCGGGACTGATTATTGCCGTTCGGCAATCCTCTTGAAGATGTGTTGCTGGGCAACTCGTCTCTTTTTTAAATAGGAAGCAGATTGTGGCTCCAGACTCTAGGTTGTAAAGGCAAAGATATTCCCGCGTTGGCGCGGCTCGCGACCTTGACAAACTAGAGGGGTTTACACTACTATGAGTGTTATTCCATTTCAGAAAAACAATGTGTTTTTGATGGCTAATGGGGAAAAGTAAATATGGATGAACTTGATAAATTACAACAACGTGAATTAGCCCTCCAGAGAAAAGAACGCGCCCTGAAAGAAAAGTCGCGTAAAGCTGAAAATGCCCGCAAATATAAACTCGGCGGCATGATCGTCAAAGCAGGACTGGACACTTTAAACGATGAAGAAATCATCGGACTACTGTTCGAGCAAAAAGACGCGCTTGCAAAAAATAAGGACGTCAAACAAGAGTGGTATGAGCGTGGCATTAAGGCTTTAAAGAAAGCAGAAAAAGTTGGTATGATCGTCAAGTTCCTGGATAAACCTGACGCTGAAATTACCAAAAAACTGAAAGCAGAAAAATTTAGATGGAACAGAATTTCAAAGCAATGGGAAGGAACATTTCCACCTGAGAAACTGGCTTATATTCGGTCCATTGCAGGCATCAAGAATGTCACGGAAATTGAACTATGATTGAGCGCCTTTCAAGCCATAGGTTCATCAAATTTTCGCCGCTGGTTTTAGCACCGCTTTCGGTCATGATTGGCCTGCTGATTTACCGCTCATTTCTACACGAAAATTTACCACCACGGGTCGGACAGGTGCTGTGGTTTACGGCCCATTATTCTGCCCCTGCATTGCTCGCGCTTATCATCGAACTGATCAATCGCCGCATCACCATCATCCCCTACCGCACCCGTCAACTTTCCTGGCTTCTTGCTCTAATTATTATGACCATCCCCGCGCATG
>JAESUD010000266.1 GCA_016763335.1 Emcibacteraceae bacterium
ATGATCCATCAATTTTGACACATCAATCGATACTTTCCCAGTGCTAATACCAAATTTTTCCATACCAACATTAGCTTCATCGAAAAGTTCCGACGCATGAAGCAAAGCTTTTGAAGGAATACAGCCAACATTAAGACATGTGCCGCCAAGTTTGCCGCGCATTTCCACGCAGGCTACTTTAAGACCAAGTTGGGCCGCTTTGATTGCAGCAACATATCCGCCAGGACCGCCGCCAATAACAACTACATCATAATTATCGCTCATTATGAATTTCCATTTTTTTATAAATTAAAGATCAAGAACCAAACGCTGTGGATCTTCGAGATTTTCTTTCACACGTACAAGAAATGTTACCGCGCCCTTACCATCGACCACACGGTGATCATAACTAAGAGAGAGATACATCATCGGGCGAATGACAATTTCATCATCCACAACAACGGCACGTTTTTGAATTGTATGCATTCCCAGAATACCTGATTGCGGGGCATTTAAAATCGGGGACGATAATAGCGAGCCAAAAACACCGCCGTTAGAAATGGTAAACGTACCGCCCATCATTTCATCAATACTGAGCTTGCCATCGCGGGCACGGCCGCCAAGGCGGCTGATTTCTTTTTCAATATCAGCAAAGCCAAGATTTTCTCAGTTGCGAACAACCGGAACCACAAGACCCGCTGGTGTACTGGCCGCAATACCGATATTGTAATAATTTTTATAAACAATACTATCATCGCGAACTTCTGCGTTCACTTCGGGAATTTCTTTAAGCGCGGCCGTACAGGCTTTAGCAAAGAAAGACATAAAGCCAAGACGGCAACCATGTTTCTTCTCAAATGTTTCCTGATATTTTTTACGGAGGTTCATGACAGCCGTCATATCAACTTCGTTATAAGTGGTCAGCATCGCCGCCGTATTCTGCGCATCCTTAAGACGCTTGGCAATTGTCCGACGAAGTCTGGTCATCGGCACAATTTCTTCTAGCGGGGTCGCCGGTGCCATAGCAGCCGGAGCTGCCACAGTTGCCACTTGCGCTGGTCCACCTGATAAATGATTTAAAACGTCGGCCTTGGTAATGATACCACCTGCGCCCGTTCCGGACACTTTGGATAGATCAACATTTTTTTCCGCCGCAAGCGCCGCCGCCGCCGGCCTTACATTTGAGCCATCAGCTTTAACAGCCGTTGCCTCTTTAGGGGCATCTGAAACCGGTTTTTTCGGCGTGGCTTCTGGTGCAGGTGCAGCAGCTTTCTTACCATGTGCTGTTTCATCAATTTTCGCAAGGAGGGCGCCTACTTCAACATTTTCACCTTCTGCAGCAACGATTTCTGAAATAGCCCCCGCCGAAGATGCCGTTACTTCAAGAGCAACTTTATCGGTTTCCAATTCACAAATTACTTCGTCAACGGCAACGGCGTCTCCAACGGCTTTATACCATTTTCCTACCGTTGCTTCAGAAACAGACTCGCCAAGTACCGGCACGTGGATTTCGATGGTCATTTGACCTTCTCCTCATTATTTTTTCTATATTATCTTTTTACGATCGTTAGTGCTTTATCTAAAAGCTCTGCTTGTTCTATCTTATGACGCGCCATTAAACCCGTCGCCGGTGAGGCCGAAGCTTTACGTCCAGCATATATAGGTCTATCCAGATCACCTTTTACATTTTCGAGTGCTTCTTCAATGCAAGGATCAACAAAAGTCCATGCGCCCATATTTTTAGGCTCTTCTTGGCACCAGACAACTTGTTCAAGATTTTTAAACCTTGAAAGCTCTTCTGATAAAGCACCTTTCGGGAATGGATATAATTGTTCGATACGCATTAAATATGTGTCTTTTTGCTTGCGGGCATCGCGTTCCGCCATCAGGTCATAATAAACCTTACCTGAACAAAGAATAACGCGGGTAATACCGCTATCTTTATTAATTTTAATGGTTTTATGAGGATCGCTTTGTGCATCATCCCATAAAATGCGGTGAAATTGGGTACCATCACCCATATCGCTAATTTTTGACGTGGCAAGTTTATGACGCAACAATGATTTTGGTGTCATAATCGTAAGCGGTTTACGGAATTTCCGTTTCATTTGCCGTCTTAGCACATGAAAGAAGTTTGCCGGTGTCGTACAGTTTACAACCTGCATATTATCTTCGGCACAAAGCTGAAGGTAACGTTCAAGACGCGCCGATGAATGTTCCGGCCCCTGTCCCTCATAACCGTGAGGAAGGCATGTTACCAATCCACTAAAACGCAGCCATTTGCTTTCGCCGCTTGAAATAAACTGGTCGTATATCATTTGAGCACCGTTGGCAAAGTCACCAAATTGCGCTTCCCATATCACAAGAGCATTAGGTTCAGCCATCGTGTAACCATATTCAAAACCCAGAACCGCTTCTTCTGATAAGGCGCTGTCAATTACTTCATATGTCGCATGAGCATCCGGTCCATCACCCGCATGGGCAAGCGGTGCATAACGTTCTTCTGTTTCCTGATCAATGAAAACACTGTGCCGGTGCGAGAAAGTACCGCGTTGGCTGTCCTGACCAGAAAGACGAACACGAGTTCCTTCGCGGATGAGCGTTCCAAAAGCCAGCGCTTCTGCCGTGGCCCAATCAACATTTTCACCGCTTTCAAACATCCGGGCTTTAGCATCCAGTGTGCGCTGCAATGTTCTATGAACTTTAAAATTATCCGGGACATCACATAATAATTTTCCCAAATCCATTAATTCATCCGTATGAACACCTGTTTTACCAGCACGGCGAATATCATCATCGGGGCGCTCTAACCCACTCCAACTACCGGCGAACCAGTCTGCTTTCTCCGGTTTATAATTTTTTGCTGCTTCAAATTCCACATCCAGATAAGTATGAAAATCTTTTGCCATCTGGTCTGTTTCGTCCGCCGTCATTAAGCCCTCGCGAACAAGCCGTTCAGCATAAATTGTGCGTATTGAAGCATGATTTTTAATTTGTTTATACATAAGCGGTTGCGTGAATGAAGGTTCATCACCTTCATTATGGCCAAATCTGCGGTAACAGAACATGTCCACAACAACATCTTTTTTAAATTTTTGTCTATATTCCGTCGCCAGCTTCATTGCAAAAACAACTGCTTCTGGGTCATCGCCATTCACATGGAATACTGGTGCCTGAATAGCTTTGGCCATATCAGACGGATAAGGTGAAGAGCGCGAATAATGCGGCGCAGTAGTAAAGCCGATCTGGTTATTAACGATCACATGGATTGTACCGCCAGTGCTATATCCGCGAAGATCACTAAGCGCAAAACATTCCGCAACAATACCTTGTCCGGAAAATGCGGCATCGCCGTGCATTAATAACGTCAGGACGCTCGTGCCTTCAACATCATTTCTTTGGGTAAGCTTCGCCCGGGTTTTCCCAAGAGCAACCGGATTAACCGCTTCAAGATGAGAGGGGTTAGCCGTCAAAGATAAATGCACGGTGTTTCCGTCAAACTCACGGTCCGAAGAAGCACCCAAATGATATTTAACGTCGCCGGAACCTTCTATTTCGTCAGGTGTTGCAGAACCACCATGGAATTCGTGAAAAATAGCTTGAAAAGGTTTATTCATCACACTGGTCAAAACATTTAAACGACCACGATGAGGCATCCCAAGAACAATTTCCTTAATGCCATTCTGACCGCCCGTTTTAATAACAGCCTCGAGAGCCGGGATTAAAGTTTCCGCACCATCAAGGCCAAAACGCTTTGTACCAACATATTTTTTGGCAAGATATCCTTCAAACCCTTCGGCTTCAGTCAATTTTTGCAAAATTGCTTTTTTGCCTTCATTACTGAAATGGATTTCTTTATCGCGACCTTCTATGCGCTTTAATATCCAGGTTTTTCCCTCCGGGTCATTAATGTGCATAAATTCCACACCAAATGTGGAGCAATAGGTTCGTTTAAGAATTGTAAGTACTTCACGTACTGTCGCAGTCTCGAGACCAAGCACGTTATCAAGAAAGATTTCCCGATCCAGATCACTTTCACCAAAGCCGTATGCTTCAGGATCTAGTTCTGAATGATATGGTTTTTCTGCAAGGCCGAGAGGGTCGAGATTTGCGTGAAGATGACCGCGAACTCGGTAAGTTCTGATCATCATTAAACAACGAATAGAATCCAATGTAGCACTACGAATATCTTTTTCGCTTGCCGCCCCTTTGGCTTTTTTAACCTGTACTTCAAACCCGGGGTTTAACGCGCTCATCAGATCATCTTCGCCATTACCACCATCAAATGGCCAGTCATCACGCTTCCAGGATGCACCGGGCTTTTCAAGTCCCGCATCCTTTAGCAACCGTGCATCATCAGCGAGGTCAGAAAAATATTCCTGCCACGACGGATCAACGGATGATGGATCCTGAGAATATCTTGCAAAAAGTTCTTCAATAAAGGCTCCACTAGAGCCACTAAAAAGATTATCGTCGTTATTAATACCCATTATTATGCGAGCCTATTTTTTTATTCAAACGGAACTATCTACTTATATTCATAAAGGATTTACAAACATTTAACCGTTCAAAACATCCATCAATGTTGTACCAAGCTCGGAAGGGCTTTCAGATATAACAATACCCGCGCTTCTCATTGCTTCGATCTTGTCGTCTGCACCGCCTTTACCGCCAGATACAATCGCACCAGCATGGCCCATAGTCCGACCAGGAGGGGCTGTACGTCCCGCAATAAAGCCAACAATCGGCTTTTTAATTTTATGTGATTTAATGAAATCTGCGGCTTCTTCTTCTGCAGAACCACCAATTTCACCGATCATGATAATAGACTGCGTTTCATCATCTTCGAGGAAACCTTCAAGCACATCAATAAAGTTCGTACCGTTAACAGGGTCACCGCCAATGCCAACGCATGTTGTTTGACCAAGGCCAACAACGGTCGTTTGATGAACCGCTTCATAAGTAAGCGTACCCGAACGAGATACACATCCAACAGTACCTTTCATATGAATATGACCAGGCATAATACCGATTTTACATTCACCCGGTGTAATAACACCTGGGCAGTTCGGGCCCACAAGACGAGAACTTGTACCCTGAAGAGCACGTTTAACCCTAACCATATCAAGAACAGGAATGCCTTCTGTGATACACACAATAAGTTCTACTTTCGCGTCAATTGCTTCCAAAATCGCATCAGCAGCAAAGGGTGGTGGTACATAAATTACAGACGCGTTTGCTTCTGTTTTATGAACGGCTTCTTCAACAGTGTTAAAGATCGGAAGGCCAAGATGATCCTTGCCACCTTTGCCCGGCGTAACACCGCCAACCATTTTTGTTCCGTAAGCTATCGCTTGTTCTGAATGAAATGTTCCTTGAGCTCCAGTGAAACCCTGACAAATAACTTTTGTTTGTGCATTAATAAATATAGACATTATCTGGCCTCCTCTACAGCTTTAACAATTTTAACGGCAGCATCGCCAAGATCAGATGCAGAAATAATATTAAGACCACTATTCTCCATGATCTCTTTTCCTTTTTCAACATTGGTACCTTCAAGGCGCACAACAAGTGGCACATTCAAGGAAAGTTCCTTCACCGCCGCAACAACACCATCTGCAATCACATCGCAGCGCATAATGCCGCCAAAGATATTAACAAGAATGCCTTCTACTGACGGGTCGCTTAGAATAATTTTAAACGCTTCGGTAACACGTTCTTTGGTTGCCCCGCCCCCAACATCAAGAAAGTTAGCAGGCGCAGCCCCTTTTAATTTAATAATGTCCATTGTCGCCATGGCAAGTCCGGCACCGTTGACCATACAACCGATACTACCATCAAGCTTAATGTAGCTAAGCTCATGTTTCGCAGCTTCAAGTTCCATTGGATCTTCTTCTGTTGGATCACGAAGTTCAACCACATCCTTATGACGGAATAATGAATTACCATCAAAGCCCATTTTTGCGTCAAGCACGACAACTTGGTCATCTTCAGTAACAACCAGTGGGTTAATTTCGAGCATGGCCGCATCTTTTTCTACAAACGCTTTATAGAGAGAGGCG
>JAESUD010000267.1 GCA_016763335.1 Emcibacteraceae bacterium
TCTTCTTCGCTCATTTCCTTATCCATTAAGACATCGGCGCTTGAAATAAAAACCTGATAAGCACTATGAATTAAGTAAAGGCACGCAAGGCCACCGAATATCGGATCGGCATATGTCATACTGAAATACCCCCCGAGCACGAGCGATACGGCCACACCGAAATTGAGAAAAATATCCCCTGTATAATGCATTCCGTCGGCTTCAATAGCCACAGACCCAGTTCTTCGGGTGACATACCTTTGATATATAACCAACAAAATAGTCAACCCCATAGACGCGACGATTATACCGATCCCTAGTTCTGGGTTCTGAACTATTATTGGATTGCGGATTTTATCAACCACTTCGTAAAGCAGCAAAAGCGACGTTGCCGTTATGACGAATGCTTGCAGGAGCCCGGCAATTGCCTCGGCTTTACCATGGCCAAACCTGTGATCATCATCCGCAGGCACCAAAGAAAAACGAACTGCGGCAAAAATAATAATCGACGACAAGCTATCCATGACACTATCGAGTAATGTACCGAAAATAGCCACGGAGCCACTTTCAACATAACCCCACATTTTAAGACCAATTAATATTATGGCCACACTAACCGAGGCGGTCGTTGCACGTTTCAAAAGTTTTTCGGCTTCTTGCCTATCTATTTTTATACGGTTATTCATTATGGATATTGAGTTTCAACATCCCAGTTGCCCTGATCATTCTTTGTGTAGATATGCCGGTCGTGAAGTCTGAATTTTCTATCTTGCCAAAATTCGATTTTTCTTGGGTTCAAGCGAAACCCAGACCAATGCTCAGGCCTTGGGACAGTACTAAGAGCAAATTTTGTTGTATATTTGAGTATACGTGCTTCAAATTCAAAACGCCCTTCCATGGGTCTGCTTTGTTTTGAAGCCCATGCTCCGATCTGGCTGTCTTTGGCACGTGAGGCAAAATAAACGTCTGCTTCTTCGTCACTTACCTGGGTGACTTCGCCCTCAATGCGGATTTGCTGCGCCATACTTTTCCAGTGAAAACAAAAGGCCATATTAGGGTTTCCAGCTATTTCTTTCCCTTTTCTACTTTCAAGGTTGGTGTAAAAAGTAAAGCCATCTGGACCGTGATCCTTAAGCAAAACCATCCTGATTGATGGTCGCCCCTGTTCATCTACGGTGGCAATTGACATGGCTTCAGCCATATCTTCCGATGCTTCTGCTTCTTTAAACCAATCGGCAAATCTTTCAAATGGGTCTTGCATGATATATCAAACCTTGTAACGCTTTATTTCGTTATTAATTATATGGTATATAATAGAGAATATCTATAGATCAATAGATCAAGTTAGAGGATAATACATTGCCTAATTCACAAAATATCGCAAAACTTGCTTTGATTTCTGCTGTTGCGTTATCATTAATGTCTTGCACAAAAGAAGAAAGCGGAACTTTGCTCGGCGGCATCGGCGGTGCGCTTATTGGTAGTGCAGTTACGAATGATAGCTCAGTTGGTGTCATTCTTGGCACACTAGCCGGGGCTTATATTGGCCGTGACATCGGCAGAAAACTTGACGATGCAGATCAACAGAAAATGTACCAAACCACTCAAGGAGCACTTGAAACCGGCGTATCCGGCACTGCTTCACAGTGGCATAACCCTGATAGTGGCAACAGCGGAACCATTACCCCGCAACCATCATATAACAATACAGCAGGGCAATATTGCCGTGAATATCAACAAACCGTCACCATTGCAGGCGAGCCGGAAACAGCTTATGGTACCGCATGCCGCCAACCGGACGGTTCCTGGAAAATTGTGAATAGTTAAAAAATATGAGAGATCCATATCAAGTACTGGGCGTATCAAAAAGTACCAGCAAAGCTGATTTAAAAAAAACTTACCGCAAGCTAGCGATGAAACTTCATCCGGATCAAAATCCGAATGACGAAAAAGTATCCGACAAATTCAAGGAAGTGTCTGCTGCCTACGCGCTGTTAAGTGATGAAAAAATGAAAGCCCGCTATGACCGCGGCGAGATTAACCCTGATGGTTCTGAAAAAGGTTTTGCTGGTTATCAGCAACATGCCGGCGCAAGGGGCAATCCATATGGCAGAACTGCCGGTGCAGGCGGTTTTGGCGCCGGGTTTGATGCCGAAGATTTATTCTCAAGCCTTTTTGGTGGTGGACGCGCCAGAGCACAAAGACCCAGAGCAGTAAAACGCGGGCAAGATAAGACATACACCATTAATATTGAATTTCTTGATGCTGTTACAGGTAGCAAAAAACAAATCAAACTTGAAAATGGCAAAACGTTAAATATTAATATACCGATAAATGTAAAAGAAGGTCAGCAAATAAGATTGAAAGCCCAGGGGCGCCCTGGTGTTGGCGGCGGCGCAAGCGGCGATGCACTTATCGAAGTACATATTAATAAACATGCTTTTTATACACTTAAAAATAATGATATCCATATGGATTTGCCAATAACTCTTGAGGAAGCCATCCTCGGCGGCAAAGTAACAATTCCAACAATTTCTGGTAAAATAGTGCTTTCCATCCCCAAAAATTCCAACTCAGGAAAAATTATGCGCCTGAAAGGTAAAGGGGCCACCGATCCAAAAACGAAAAAAATCGGTGATCAATTCGTTAAGCTAATGATCATGCTGCCGGAAAAGATCAATTCAGACCTTGAAAAAAACATCAAAAAATGGTCGACTAAGAATAAAGACACCGAGGTTAAAAACATTCGCGGACATCTAGGGTAAAATGAAAAAAATACTGGCTTTCGTAAAATTCAACATTAAGACGATTGCAAATTTCAACAAGCATGACGGTATGGTCATGGCTGGACATCTTGCTTTTCTTGGCATGCTTTCACTATTTCCTTTCATTATCTTTCTTGTGTCACTCGCTGGGACTTTTGGTCAATCAAGTGCAGGCACAGATGCTCTTGCAGCAATGTTTGAAAGTATGCCCCCTGATGTCGCATCGGTTTTGCGCGGCCCCATTGAACAAATGGTTTCAACATCTGGCAAAGGCATTATGACATTCAGCATCATTGGTGCCTTATGGGTTTCATCATCGGCCATTGATGCCGCACGCCTCGCCATTGTCAGGTCATATTCAACCGTATCACGGCGGCCTTATCTTCGGCGGCGGGCAGAAGGGCTGTTGTTGGTTATTTTATCGGCAAGCAGTATTATTCTTGGCATGACCGCACTCGTTTTTGGCCCGGTGATCTGGCAAACGATTATTAAATACAGCCCGATAAACGCCGACTGGAATTTCCTATGGAATTTAATAAGGCTTTCAGTCAGTTTCAGCCTCATTTTTGGCGCTTTATGTTTGGCATATTTTATTTTGCGGCCCAGAAGCCTTAAAATTCCGGGACCCGTTGCGCCGGGCGCGATTGCAGCAATTATTTTATGGATGATTGTGGCAAACGGTTTTTCAATATATCTTAAGTATTTTGGTAATTATGATGTGACCTACGGAAGCCTCGCGGGGGCCATCATTGCGCTTGTTTTTTTCTACTTTATTAGTGCAGGTTTTATCATTGGGGCCGAGATTAATGCCGCCCTCTATCACGAGCGACTAGAAAAATTAGAAAAAAACAAGCCAAGCGATTGAATTTGCGGGAAAAATGTGTAGAATATTATCAATATGATAATAGAGATTATATCATAAAAAAGCATTTGGGAAAAACACCCAGAGGAATAAAAAATGACTGAAAAAAAAGGACTTCTCGCCGGCAAGCGCGGTATCATCATGGGCGTTGCTAATAGCCGCTCCATCGCATGGGGTATCGCAAAAAGAGCCGCAGAAGAAGGTGCAGAACTCGCATTTACTTTTCAAGGTGAACAACTTGAAAAAAGGGTAAAACCATTAGCCGAGAGTGTTGGGTCAGAAATAGTACTTCCTTGTGATGTCACAGATAGCGCATCAATTGACGCTGTATTTGCGGAGCTCGAGAAGAAATGGGGCAAACTGGATTTTATGGTTCATGCTATTGCCTATTCAGATAAAAACGAGCTTACTGGGCGTTATATTGACACTAGCCCAGAAAATTTTGCCAAAAGCCTGAATGTATCCTGTTACTCATTTACAGCCATTGCCCAGCGCGCAGAAAAACTTATGACCGAAGGTGGCAGCATGATCACGCTTAGCTACTATGGTGCAGAAAAAGTCATCCCGCATTATAATGTTATGGGTGTCGCAAAAGCAGCACTTGAAGCCAGCGTAAGATATATGGCCCGTGACCTTGGCGTAAAAAATATCCGGGTTAACAGTATTTCAGCGGGGCCTGTTAAAACATTGGCCGCGTCCGGTATTGGCGATTTCCGTTACATTTTAAAATGGAACGAATATAATTCTCCGATGGGAAGAAATGTCACCATCGAAGAAATAGGAAATGTTGGGGTATATTTTATCAGTGACCTTTCATCTGGGGTAACCGGCGAAAATCATCATGTTGATGCTGGGTACCATGTTATGGGAATGAAACGCGAAGACGCGCCGGACCTTACGTTAAACAAGGACTAAGAAAATGTCAGACAATAGTTACGGCAAACTCTTCCGGGTTACAACCTGGGGCGAGAGCCATGGACCATCCATAGGATGTGTGGTCGATGGAGTTCCGCCAAAACTAGCCTTAACCGAAGCTGACTTGCAAATATATCTTGATCAAAGAAAACCGGGCCAGAACCGCTTTACTACCCAGCGGCAAGAACCGGATCAGGTCATGATCATGTCCGGCGTATTTGAAGGGCTGACCACCGGGACTCCCATAAGTCTGATCATTGAAAACAAAGATCATCGCTCAAAAGATTACGGCGATATAAAAGACAAATTCCGCCCGGGTCATGCTGATTTTACCTATACGGCGAAATACGGCATTCGCGATTACCGCGGCGGCGGAAGGTCGTCTGCCCGTGAAACAGCCATGCGCGTTGCCGCTGGCGGTATTGCCCGCAAAATATTAGGGGATGAGATTAAAATTACCGGTGCCTTGGTGCAGATCGGTGATAAAAAAATTAACCCAGAAAATTGGGACGATGCCGAAATAAGTAAAAACCCCTTTTGGTGTCCAGATGCGGAAATGGCCGCACAGTGGGAAACATATCTGGATAAAATCCGCAAAGCGGGAAGTTCCATTGGCGCCGTAATTGAAATCCGCGCAAGCGGTGTTGCCGCTGGTCTTGGCGCACCAATCTACGGCAAACTAGACGGCGACCTTGCAGCCGCGATGATGAGCATTAATGCCGTAAAAGGTGTCGAAATAGGTGCAGGGTTCAGCAGTGCAGAACTTACCGGTGAGCAAAATGCCGATGAAATTCGCATGCAGGACGGAAAACCACATTTCACCAGCAATCATGCAGGCGGCATACTCGGCGGCATTTCATCCGGTCAGGATATTGTCGTTCGCTTCGCAGTAAAACCCACGTCATCAATTCTTACACTACGCCAAACCATTGATACTAGTGGCAATGAAACCGAAATTCTTACCAAAGGTCGTCACGACCCTTGCGTCGGCATCCGCGCCGTCCCCATCGGCGAAGCCATGATGGCCTGCGTCCTCGCCGACCATATCATGCGCCATAGAGCACAGTGCGGATAAAGCGGATAGATCAGAGTATTTCTTTTCCTAAGAACTATGTGAAAAAGGGACCATAATGAAAAAAGCCGATATTCACGAATTTTTCAGAAGACTTGAAGAACGCGACCCTGAACCAAAGGGTGAACTGGATTATATTAATCCCTATACATTGGTTGTTGCAGTTGCTTTATCAGCACAAGCAACCGATATTGGCGTTAACAAAGCAACAAAAGCATTGTTTAAAATTGTCAGCACACCGGAAGAAATGGTTGCCCTCGGTGAAGAAAAATTAAAAGGCTATATTAAAACCATTGGTCTTTTTAATACCAAAGCAAAAAATGTCATTAAGGCGGCCCAAATGCTTGTGGATGATTTTGGTGGCGTGGTGCCGGACAATCGGGAAGATTTAGAAAAACTAGCCGGTGTAGGGCGTAAAACAGCCAATGTAGTGCTCAATATAGCCTTTGGTCACCCTACTATCGCAGTTGATACCCATTTATTTCGTGTTTCAAACCGGACAAAAATGGCACCAGGGAAAAACCCTTTACAGGTAGAGCTTAAGCTTATAAAAAAAATACCCAAAGAGTTTTCCCGCCATGCCCATCATTGGTTAATTTTACATGGTCGCTATATTTGTAAAGCACGCACGCCAAATTGCCCAACCTGCCCGGTTGAAGACTTATGCGTATTTAAAGAAAAAACCCAACTTCCCAATTAATTTTTTAGGTTAGTTTAGTCTTGTAAAAATGTAGAGATACAGAAATCTGCCCGTTGCCCTTCAAGGCCCATAAGGTTTTTTTCTTCAGATGTTTCTACATATTCCACATGCATGTCGCTGTTATCATTTTCATAAAAATATATGTGAGCATTGCAGAATTGATTATCATAAAGCCAGACTTCAGCTGCTTTTTCAACCCGTTTTAAAGACGGCTCGCCCAATATTTTTTCTACAGAATCTTTTTGAAGCCCCATAATATTACTCATCTGAAAAGCGGGTTCAGCAGGTTTCGGTTTTTCCGCGATTGTTGGTTCCGGGACCACCACGGGTGCAGGCGGCGGGGTATCGGCAAGCTTTTGTTCAGGCCCGCACGCCGCGAGTAATAATACGCTCATTAAAACCAAAATTATTTTCATACTTCTTCTTCCTTGCCCAAATGGAATAAATGACAAATTAACGCCACACCGAGGATGGGAACTGTAAACTGCACAATTGGAACCATAAACAGTAATGTCATAATCACACCGGCAACTAATATCACACCACGACTGGATTTTCTCCGTATGCCCGCTTCTTTAATGCCAAGATGCCTAACGGCAACCATTTCATAATAACCCCAACCAAGTAAATAACCATTTAACAGATAAAATATCGCTAGTGGAATAATCGGCATCCAGAAGAGGAAAACATATAGCGGCAAGACCAATAAGTTGAGCAATATGATAAAAAACATAATTCTAAGGGCTAGAAAGGCAAGATGGGTAATACCAAGTCGTTTACCGGCCTTATTGCCCGGATAATGTTTATTTTCGACACAGTCGACAATATCATCAAGAAATATTGAGATAAAAATAGTTGATATCGGTGCAAAAAACATAAATACGAAAAAGAAAAACGCGGATGTATAAATCCATCCGACCATACTATTAACAATATCTTGCCACCACTGCCAATCTGATGAATAAAGCGGCACTTCTTTCATCAGCTCATTGGAAATCAGATACGATATTAATATCGCCCCAACCGTTGTCAGCATACCAAGCAGGAACACTTTTAGAAAAGCGCGGTCAAAAAGTTGCTGGCCTGTACGTTCTATTGCCGTGATTAAATTTTTCACGTCTTTACCTATCCTAACTAATTTTCCTACGCCCTTGAATAAAATATATGGTTATCTTATCTAAAAAGGCAAGAATTAATCTTACATTTACTTATCAAGTATAGTAAATTACCTCAAGAATTTAATATAAAAACCGGAACAAAATATGGCAAACAAATTTGATGTACTTGGCATCGGCAATGCTATTGTCGACATTCTTACGCATGTTGAAGATGACTTGTTACAGTCACTTGAAATTCCAAAAGGTAGTATGAGGCTCGTTGACGAGCTAGAATCAGATTCCATTTATAAAAAACTTGGACAGTGCATTGAATGTTCCGGCGGTTCAGCAGCAAATACCATTGCCGCGCTGGCATCCCTCGGCAGCAAAACATCCTATATCGGCAAAATAAAAGATGATCAACTCGGTGCGGTATTTAAACATGACATTACGTCAATCGGGACAGAATTTAATACCCCGCCGGCAACTTCCGGTCCATCAACTGCGCATTGCCTCGTTCTGGTAAGCCCGGATGCAGAAAGAACAATGTGTACATATCTTGGTGCCTGTGGACAGTTAAACGAAAATGATATTGATGAAGATATGGTTCGCGCTTCAAACATCATATATTTAGATGGGTATCTTTGGGATCCTGAGCCCGCAAAAGCAGCTTTTAGAAAAGCCATCAATATTGCAAAAGAAGCCGGAAACAAGGTTGCTTTCACCTTATCCGACAGTTTTTGTGTTGACCGCCACCGCAATGAATTTCTCCATCTTGCTAAAAATGATATCGATATTCTTTTTGCCAACGAAGATGAAATAAAAATACTCTACGGTACAGATGATCTGGATCAAGCCGTAAAAATGGCACAGTCTGACTGCGAAATTGCCGCCATTACTTGCAGTGCTAAAGGCTGCATTGTTACTAATAAGGATAATATTATCGCCGTTGAAGGACGCACTGTACCAATGGTAAAAGATACCACAGGTGCGGGTGATGCATTTGCTGCTGGTTTCCTACACGGAATATCACAAGGTAAATCGCTTGCGGAATGCGGTGCGCTTGGCAACCTTATTGCGAGCGAAGTGATTGCCCATTTAGGCGCAAGATTAGATATTAATTTAAAAAGCTTTGTGGAAGAAAACACTTAACGGCTAAGCATTGGTCCGAGCTTCTTGCCCGCTAAAATATGAAAATGCAGATGCGGCACTTCCTGATGGGCATTGTCGCCTGTATTTGCCAGAAGTCGGTAACCGTCTTTTTCGAGACCTAACTGCCGTGCCACGTCACCAACAGCGCGGAAAAATCCGACTGTCAAATCATCCGGGGCATTAACAGAAAAATCGGCCATGCTGACAAACTCACCTTTGGGAATTACCAATACATGAATGGGGGCTTGCGGGTTTATATCGTTAAAGGCTAATGCATATTCATTTTCAAAAACTTTATCACACGGAATTTCGCCGCGCAGGATTTTTGCAAAAATATTATCATTATCATAAACCATCTACGATTTTCCCCTTGATTTCTTTTCTTCAATACCGGAAAGACCTTCACGACTTAGAAGTTCGCCGTATATATCATCGACCTTTATGCCCATGTCGGACCATAACACCATCATATGAAATAACAAATCAGCCGATTCAGATATAGCCTCGGCGCGATCATCACTAGCAGCGGCAATGCAAAGCTCTACTGCTTCCTCGCCAACTTTTTGGGCTATTTTTTTTCTTCCTTTAAAAAAAAGGCTGGCCACATAACTTTTATCCGCATCGCCGCCTTTGCGGCTTTCAATAACCTGCGTCAGCTTTTTTAAAATATCCTGTTTATTTGTCATTTTAAATCCTTACGTCAATACCAGCATTCGCCATATATTTTTTGCATTCTTCAATACTATATTCACCAAAATGAAAAATTGATGCCGCGAGCACGGCACTCGCATGGCCGTCCTTAACGCCTTCTACCATATGTTCAAGCGTTCCGACACCGCCCGAAGCAATAACGGGAATAGACACACTATCAGCCACAGCCCGGGTTAGGGCAATATTAAAACCGCTTTTTGTGCCGTCACGGTCCATTGAGGTGAGCAAAATTTCACCGGCGCCAAACGAAGCCACTTGCTTGGCATATTCCACTGCGTCAATACCGGTAGCAGTGCGGCCGCCGTGGGTAAAAACCTCATATTTATCCGGCCCAACTGATTTTGCGTCAATGGCAACGACAATGCACTGCGAGCCAAATTTTTCTGCAAGCTCGCGCACCAATTCCGGCCTATTAACTGCCGCCGTCATGACGGATACTTTGTCTGCACCAGCCAGTAATAATTTCCTTACGTCTTCTTCTTGGCGAACACCGCCACCAACGGTTAAAGGCATAAAGCATTGTTCTGCGGTTTTCTGAACCACGTCCAATATGATCGAACGATTATCGCTCGAGGCGGTAATATCTAAAAAGCATAGCTCATCCGCACCCGCAGCATCATATAATTTTGCCTGCTCTACCGGGTCACCAGCATCCCGAAGACCAACAAAATTAACCCCCTTAACAACTCGGCCGTCTTTAACATCAAGACACGGTATGATGCGGGATTTAAGCATTACTGGTCACCCTTTAAAAACGCGATTGCTTCGCGGATATCAAGACTACCGTCATAAAGCGCACGACCGGAAATTGCCCCTTCGATTGATCCTGTTGCGGCCTCTGCCGCAGATTTTAATATTTTAAGATCATCAAGTGACGCCACACCACCCGATGCAATCACCGGAATAGTCAGCGCATTTGCAAGGTTAATTGTGCTTTCCACATTTAGCCCCTGCATCGTACCGTCGCGGTCAATATCCGTATAAATTATGCTGGTCACACCGGCATCTTCGAATTTTTTGCCAAGCTCCACAGCCGACATATCAGATGTTTCTGCCCACCCTTCAACAGCGACCATGCCGTTTCTTGCATCAATGCCAACGGCTATTTTTCCGGGGAATTTTTTCGCAGCCGTAATGACTAATGCTGGATCGCGCAGGGCTATCGTGCCTAAGATTATTCGACTTATACCTTTTTCAATCCATGACTGAATGGTATCAAGGTCACGGATACCGCCACCAAGCTGAACCGGAACATTGACACTATCAAGTATCGACGTTACCGCATCACCATTAACAGGACGGCCGGCAAAGGCACCATTTAAATCAACAATGTGAAGCCACTGACATCCTGCTTTTTCAAACTGTCTGGCCTGATCACCAGGGTCATCATTAAACACAGTTGCACTGTCCATTTCGCCTTTATATAGGCGCACACAATTTCCGTCTTTTAAATCAATTGCAGGGAATAAAATCATACTTCATCCAGATCTTTTGAATAATAATAACCGGGCACGAATACACCATTAATCCGCGCATAGCGTTCTTTAATGCCCCAACGGTCCATGCCAATCCATTCACATATGGCAATGGCCGATTGCTGGTCCGAAGACATTTGACATTCCAGTGTACGGCAACCTTTACTTCGTGCCACATCTTCGGCTTTTCTCAACATGGCTTTGGCTAGGTTATGCCCCCGTGCCCACGGGGCAAGAAAAAACGTTTCAATGCTACCGCGAAATGCTCCGGCTTCATTATTTTTTGGCGGTTGCACCAGTTGACAACAACCAGCGATTTGGCCGTCCATGCGAGCAATGATCAACGTACGTTCAGGGATAATAAAAACTCCCTTCCAAAAACTTTCAAGTGTTTTTTCCGGCGGCGGCAACAACCAGTTAAAACCTTCATGCGCCAATATCGCGACCCTTGTGGTTTCACAAAGCTCAAGAATATCCACATTATCAAGTGACGTTACTTCATCAACACTAAGACGGGGTCCTTTATTTTCTAATGTCTCTTCGCTCATTTTACGGTGACCAATGCAAAAAATTTCTTATGAATTTAAGGCCTAATGCCTGACTTTTTTCCGGATGAAATTGTGTGCCGACGATATTATCCCGGCCGATCACGGCTGTTATATCTCCGCCGTAATTAACATGGGCCAACATATTGTTCTGATCACTGGTTTTAAATTGGTAACTATGAACAAAATAGGCATGATCACCATCATTAATGCCTGCAAATAATGAATGCGTCTGATCAATATTCAAATTATTCCAACCCATATGCGGTACTTTTAAAGGATCTACTTTTAATTCTTCAACGGTTCCGCTGATCCAGCCAAACCCTTCAGTACGGCCATGTTCAAGTCCGGCATCCGCGAGCAACTGCATTCCTACGCATATTCCTAGAAATGGACGGCCTTTGTTTATGACCGCCTCTTCTAGTGCATCACGCATTCCGGAGTGCGCCAATAGACCGGACATGCAATCAGCAAATGCACCGACACCGGGAAGAATAATTCTGTCCGCACTGAGAACATCATCCGGAGAAGAAGTAACAAGCACTTCCATATCCATGCCTTGCGCAGCACGAATGGTTCCTTTCTCTGCTGAGCGAAGGTTCCCTGATCCATAATCGATTATAACAGTTTTCATTGTTTAATCTGACTTGCCGCCAAGCATACCTTTTGTTGACGGAATTGCGTCTGATTTACGGGGATCAATTTCTATTGCCTGACGCATAGCCCGCGCCAACGCCTTATAGGAACTTTCAATGATGTGATGATTATTTTCGCCGTACATATTTTCCACATGTAGTGTCACGCCAGCCCCTTGGGCAAACGCACGAAACCATTCAAGGAAAAGCTCCGTGTCCATTTCACCGAGTTTATCACGGCTAAAATCAACCTTAAAAACAATAAAAGGCCTGCCGGAAATATCAATTGAACAGCGCGTGCATGTTTCATCCATTGGGATAATTGCATTACCGTAACGAGTGATACCACGAAGATCGCCAAGTGCATCAGAAATTGCTTGCCCGATGACAATACCAACATCTTCTACTGTATGATGAAAATCAATATGAGTGTCGCCTTTGGCCCTTAATGTAATATCGATAAGACTATGACGGGAAAGCTGTTCCATCATATGATCGAGAAACCCGATACCAGTATCCACGTCATAAATGCCCGTACCATCAAGATTAACAGTTGCACTGACGGATGTTTCCTTGGTCGTGCGCTCGACTGTTGCTGTGCGCATGATTTTCTCCTTTAAATTGGCCATCTCACTTTTGCATGACATATAGCAGTAGTAAACGAGAAGTACCAGTATTCTACGCAAAAGTTTGTATTATTTTTTCAAGAAAATAACATATGCCCCTTGACCAATCTCGAAAAATTCCCCACATGTTAATTCATAACTTTAAAATAACGGGCAATTGATAAATGGCAGAACAAAATAACGGATGGCGCGGCACGACTATATTAAGTGTACGCAAAGGAAATAAAGTCGTCATTGTCGGCGACGGACAGGTTTCGCTCGGCAATACGGTTATAAAAGCAAACGCGCGAAAAGTACGGCGCATAGGGGACGGCAGCGTAATTGTAGGTTTTGCCGGATCAACCGCCGATGCATTCGCGCTTTTTGAAAGGCTTGAAGAAAAGCTTGAACGTTATAACGGTCAGCTGACCCGGGCCTGCGTTGAAATGGCAAAAGACTGGCGCACGGATAGATATTTGCGTAAACTTGAAGCAATGATGGCGGTAGCCGATAAGGATGTATCGCTTATTCTTACCGGGACAGGCGATGTGCTTGAGCCTACAGACGGCCTTATTGCCATAGGTTCAGGCGGAGATTACGCCCTCGCCGCTGCCAAAGCCCTTATGGACCAAGACCTTGATGCAGAAGAGATCGGCAAACGTGCCTTAGAGATTGCAGCAGAAATTTGCGTATATACCAATAACAACCTTACCGTTGAAACATTAGACATTAAATAATACTGGAAATTCTCAATGACATCTTTTTCACCACGTGAAATCGTATCTGAACTAGACCGATATATTATTGGCCAAAATGCAGCAAAGCGCGCTGTTGCTATTGCCCTTCGTAATAGATGGCGCCGCCAAGAACTTGAGGGCGAAATGAAGGAAGAAATACTACCAAAAAATATCCTTATGATTGGCCCCACTGGTGTTGGTAAAACGGAAATTTCTAGAAGGCTTGCAAAATTAGCTGGTGCACCTTTTGTTAAAGTCGAAGCGACAAAATTTACCGAAGTTGGATATGTCGGCCGCGATGTTGAACAAATCATCCGTGATTTGATGGAAATATCCATTAGCCTTATTCGCGATAAAAAAAGAAAAAGCGTTGTCACCAAGGCGGAACTATCCGCCGAAGAACGCGTACTAGACGTATTAGTCGGCGAAACCGCATCGGACGACACGCGGCAAAAATTCAGAAAAATGCTACGCGAAGGCGAGCTTGACGACAAAGAAATCGAAGTTGATATTATGGAAAGTCAATCGTCCAGCATGCCTTCTTTTGACATTCCGGGTATGCCGGGTGCGAGCATGGGCATGGTAAATCTTGGTGATATTCTCGGTGGACAATTTGCACCGAAAACCGAAAAGAAGAAAATGTCCGTTGCAAAGGCGTTAGAATCACTGGCAAATGACGAGGCTGAAAAACTACTGGATGAAGATGGAATAATCCGTGAAGCCATTGAAAACACAGAAGAAACAGGCATTGTTTTCATTGACGAAATTGATAAAATTGCCGGACGTTCCAACAGCAATAGTGGCGAAGTTAGCCGCGAAGGTGTACAGCGGGATTTATTACCGTTAATTGAAGGATGCACTGTTTCAACAAAACATGGCAATATCAAAACCGATCATATTTTATTCATTGCATCCGGGGCCTTTTCAGTTGCCAAACCATCCGATCTTTTACCTGAACTTCAGGGACGCTTACCGATCCGGGTTGAACTTGACGCCTTAACAGAAGATGATTTTAAACATATTCTGGTTGAACCGGACTTCAGTTTGATCAAACAATATGTGGCACTCCTCGGCACAGAAGAGATCACACTGACATTCACAGAAGACGGCATCGCTGCCATTGCCAAGATGTCTGCGACTATTAATGAAAGCGTGGAAAATATTGGCGCGAGAAGGCTACATACAGTACTTGAAAGAGTGCTCGATGAAATAAGCTTCGAAGCGACCGATATGTCAGCGACAGAAATCACCATTGATGAAGCCTATATCACCAAGCATATTGGTGATCTGGCCGACACATCTGATCTATCGAAGTTTATTCTTTAGATTTTATCTTTTCAACCTGACAGAGGCTCGATTTGAAACCAGGAAAGCCGGTTATTTCACAGAGAGCTTCGTCAGGGATAAGATAATTCATTGCCGCAACTTCCCAGCCATGGGGGGCGTGAACCACATCGGGCATCATAATGTCCGATACCAAAGCGCGTATTTCAAGCTTGCGGCCTTGGGAATGTTGATGTTTCCATCTCGTCTGTAATGTTATGTTTTAAAGTTCCCGCTATCTTCATGAATAGCTCCCAATATTGCCCCTACCAAATTTTGATATTTTGCATTATACATCAACCACTCATCTAATTTGTTGATAAATATCAATGAAACAAGATAAATTAGCTTTATTATATTTATCACAAAACAATAAATTAAAAATTACAAACGCCACATATATCAATAAGTGAGTAAGGATATGACTTCTTCAGCAATAATAAAAGCATTCTTTGATCCGGATACATATACAGTTACCTATGTCATCGCCGACCCCTCATCAGGCTCGTGTGCGATAATTGACAGTGTCCACGACTATGACCCTGATTCCGGGCGAACTTCGACGAAATCTGCTGATCAGGTTATTTCCTATATTGAAGAAAATAATTATACCTGCAAATGGATACTTGAAACCCATGTCCATGCGGATCACCTAACCGCCGCCCCTTATCTTAAAGAAAAAATTGGCGGAAAAATAGCGATCGGCAATCAAGTGACGAGTGTTCAGGAAACATTTGGCCCAATTTTTAATGCAGAAAATTCATTTGCAAAAGATGGCAGCCAATTTGATCATTTGTTTGAAGATAATGAAACATTCAACATCGGCAATATTCAAGCCACCGTTTATCATACACCGGGCCATACACCGGCCTGTGTTTCATACATTATAGAAAATAACTGTTTTGTCGGCGACACCATGTTTATGCCAGATTTTGGCACAGCGCGCTGCGATTTTCCCGGCGGCGATGCGGCAATGCTTTATGCTTCGATTGAACGAATACTTGAACTGCCTGATGATACGGTACTTTACATGTGCCATGATTATGCACCCGGTGGTCGCGACTATAAATGGGTGACATCGGTTGGTGAGCAAAAAGAAAAGAACATTCATCTTGCTGGAAAAACACGCGAACAATATATCGAGGCAAGAACTACCAGAGACGCAGAACTGAGCATGCCAAAATTAATTCTGCCATCGGTTCAGGTTAATATGCGTGGTGGTAATTTTCCGCCAGCCGATGACAACGGAACTTCTTATATTAAAATTCCTCTTAATAAATTATAAGAATGGATAAGTTATAATCAATGACACCAAACACCGTGTGTATCCACATGGCGGAACCAGTCAACATCAGACCAATAACGGCTGATCTCAACAGGGGGGACCGGGCATTTATAAAGCCCTTTTTTAAAGCATAATTTTTTTTGTTTAAAAGTGAAAGCCATATTATTTCTCCTCTTTATAAAACATATATAATATAGTATATAGAATAAATCAAGAACAAAATGAGAACATATATTAATGACCGATAGAGTAAACCTACTTAATAGAAGAGAATTTATCTGCATAATGGCTGTTTTAATGTCCATTACAGCCTTGTCTGTTGACGCAATGATACCCGCACTAGGATTAATGGCTACGGACTTAAATGTACAAAATGCCAATGATATCCAAATGGTCGTAACAGCAGTCTTCTTAGGTATGGCATTCGGGATTATGCTTTACGGGCCTTATGCCGACAGTTTTGGGCGCAAAAATGCTATCTATCTAGGTATTAGCATTTTTCTCGTGGGCACCGTGGTCGCAATTTATGCGGATAGTCTATATACCATGCTAATAGGTCGGGCCATTCAAGGGTTTGGGTCGGCAGCTTGCCGCGTTGTAACGCTGACAATTATCCGTGATAAATATAAAGGCGCAGAAATGGCAAAAATAATGTCATTGATTATTATGGTGTTTATCATGGTTCCTGCGCTCGCGCCGTTGCTTGGGCAGGGTATATTGCTTTTTGCGGGTTGGCAGTACATTTTCTGGTTCATATTTGCCTTCGCGTTAATCGGCGTTATATGGATGCATTTTAGACAGCGCGAAACATTAGTCAGTGAAAACAGAAGAGATTTCTCTTTTTCAGTAATTCTTTCGGGTACGGTTGAAACCGTTAAGCACCCTGTTTCCATGGGTTACACACTTATGGCCGGGACTTTATTTGGTGCCTTCGTAACTTATTTAA
>JAESUD010000025.1 GCA_016763335.1 Emcibacteraceae bacterium
AATCGTTCTGGTCTTATCGGTAATCCTTTTGTAAGCTGCATCATGCCAAGCTAATATTTCTTCAGCTTTTGAGCTGTTTCTCAAAATGATGCCGATATCGGTTAACCAGGTTTTGGCGATGTCAATTTTCTTGTAGCGCATTCCTACAACATTTAGACCAGCATTTTCCATCGCTTCAATGCTCTTGGTATTTCGCGCCCACTGCAATACTAAATCGGTTTCTAGGTTAAGCAATTCTTCAATATTAGCGTTGCCTTCATTACCAATTATGTTAGAGGAAACATTATTTAAAATAGGAAAAAATTCATTTAACACGCCTTCTATCAAAGCATTTTTGGAATTTTGTGATGTACCCACTAAGCGGTCGCCATTACCCGATAGTGTCACGACCATTGATCCCGCAGGCGTCGCGATGGTGGCAATACGTTCAGGTATTTTGTCAAGTTTTACAAGCCTACCAGCTTGATCGGTATAGGTAATTGTTTGGGCTTGCGTTGAATTGACGATTGGCCACGCAAAGATACCATAACTTAACAATAAGACTTTTAATGTTCTGCTATTTATGAATTTCGGCATAAAATTATCCTTTCAACGTTTTTGTAAATGATAATTAATATCAAAAACATGACGTAGGTCAATTTTTAAGTCAAATTAATGATTACTAATGACCATTATTAACATTTGTTAAAATATTGAGAATAAAAATTATGAAAAATTCAATCTTATCCGGACATGTTTTTGTGTCTGCTTATAACGCCGACTTAAAAAAAAACTTTGATGCTGAAATTAATCAATTGCGTGATTTTGGATGGAAGATCGGTTCATTCGATGGTGTCAATTCATCGTCGATTAATTCATATATCGCTCAATCGGATATTTTATTAATCAATCTATCGCAATTTTCTGAAGCATCAAATATTGGAAAGTTGCCTGCTTTGATCATTATATGTGAGGACAAGATTGAAGCTCAAAAATTTAACGCGATTGCACCGGATGGTTTCGCGATATTGATAGCCTTGGGGGGTGGCAAGATTGAACAGTCTCTTGTCGATAGTGTTGATGCCGCAATAACGGTTGATAAAGTTGTTGTCAGTTTAAATTGGACGATGGTTAAGGCGGGTAAATATTGCGGTGTTGCCCGTAGCCCGTCCCGTGATACCGAGGGGGCAAGAACCATTCGGCCAGAAAATGGATTTAAGGGGCAGAGTTTAAATTCACTAGCACAATTATTATGCTCATGTGATGGACTTTCCCGTTCGGTTGGCCTTGCGGCGGTTAATGCATTTTGGAACCGGCCGAAAACTACCCGCAATCAGATAAGTGACATGGATTGGGGCTTTGCCAGCGTCAATCCCCCCGGTGATGGTTTGGTCGTGATTGGTGACTTTGGTGCCATCAATGATCGCTTGCCGTTAGCAAAAATTGTGGAACGCGAACCTAAAGCGGGACATGTGCCTGTCGATCAGGCCAAGGAAGTGATTGCCAATGCGAAGATATTGGTCATTACCGGTCAAACTTTGATGAACGGTAGTTTGGAGCCTTTATTGCGCGCTTCTGATAAGGTAGAGATGCGTATTTTACTAGGGCCAAGTGTGCCTTTGTCTCCTGTATTATTTGAATATGGCATCGACAGAGTGAACGGGATGGCTATCCATAATGTCAAGGATATGGAGACATTTATTTGTGAAACCGGAACAATGATTATGCTGGATAATTTGGTGCAAAAAATAAGCATTAATAGATAAAATCAATATTGCTGTAACTGATAGAAGAAGGGACTCTTTTATTCCTTTCGTCACCTACCAGCCATTATTTCTCAACGTCTTTCCAACCGCACGAGGCCGAGTTTGACGTTTTTGTTTTCCGTTGTCGGATTTACCGTCAGTCGCTTTGTTCCGTTAGCTTGTCGCTGTTTTACAAGGCAGTGCCTTGCTGCTCCTGCACTCGAACCAACGACCTTCAGGTTATGAGATCTAGAATAATATATTCTCCTTAACTTCATAATTTACTCTATAATACGCAATACATTGATTACACTTGCATTAATCTAACATTCATCTACGCCCTGATATCAACAAACTTCACTTCTTTCGCCCTCTTAAGCTCCCTTATAGCTCCCTCGATTGGATTTGCGCATGAAACTGACTAAACGAATTGTAGATAAAGCTGAGATCAAAAACAAAAACTATGTAATCTGGGATGACGATGTAAAAGGCTTTGGTCTTCGTGTTTATACTTCCGGAATAAAAAGCTATATGATCCAATATCGTGCAAGTGGGCGCACTCGTAAACTTACTCTTGGAAAGCATGGCATACTAACCCCTGACGAAGCCAGAAAGCTTGCCCGAGAAAATTTAGTAGATGTCGCAAAAGGCGGAAACCCTACCGAAGACAAAAAACTTTATTCAGAAGCCCCACGATTTTCCGTTCTTTGTGATCGGTTTCTAGATGAGCATGCTGCATTAAACTGCAAACCTTCTACTGTGAAAGAATATACGCGCTGTGTGAACATATTTATCAACCCCTCGCTTGGTTCATTTAAAGCTCAAGATATAACAAGACAAGATGTAGCTAAACTTCACCACACTAACATGCATATACAATATCAGGCCAATCGGATATTAGGTGTTCTGTCAAAAATATTTAACCTTGCCGAAGAATGGGGACTTAGACCCGATGGATCAAACCCAACTCGTCATGTTAAAAAATATCAAGAGAAAAAACGAGAAAGATACCTCGAGCCCGATGAATTAAGAAAACTTTGGGAAGTCATGGAAAAAAGATTATCTGAAAAGTTGGAAAACTCTCATATGATTGCCGCCTTCAAAATGCTTCTATTAACAGGTTGCCGGTTAGGGGAAATTCAAACGCTTAAATGGGAATATGTTAGAGGCAATGCTCTAATACTGCCGGACAGTAAAACAGGAGCCAAAAAAGTATATCTTGGCATGCCGACACTTGAAGTCCTTAGCTCATTAGCTAGAATAGAAAATAATCCATATGTATTTGTTGGTAAAAAAGAGGGGGGATATATTACTGATTTCCAAAAGCCGTGGCGACGGATCAGAAAAGACGCAAAAATCGAAGATGTCCGTATTCACGATCTAAGGCATACATTCGCATCCTATGCTGTATCAGGTGGCGAGACACTTCATATCACTGGCAAACTCTTAGGGCATTCTCAAGTACAAACAACCTCACGCTACGCACATCTTGCGGATGCGCCCATGCATGAAGCGGCGGATCGTGTGGCTGATGCAATTACTAATGTGATCCAGAATAAAGGAAAGGTAGACTAGCATGGCAATTAAACGACCTCTATCCATTCTTGAAGATTATGACTTATTCCAAGCATATTATTTATTAGGCATTCGTATGTATGGGGATAAATGGGACGGTTTCAATGAACTTCACGCAGATAAAGATGAAACATCAATTGAAGCGATAGAAGACAAACACAATAAAAATATAAAAGAACGCAACGACCTTCAAGAAGAAAGAAAAGCACTTGAGAGGAATAAAGCCAGACAAACTGATCCTGAAAAAATACAAGCCATAGAAGAAATGATTAGGAGCTTATGGGATAAATCCAATGAGCTCGCATATGAACAAATTGAACCTAGCGTTATTCAGCATATCCGAGAACGAGAAGAAAAATATGTGATGCGTATAACTGTAGAGAATACGCTCATCAAAGCTCTTAAAGAAAAGCAAATTAAATACTGGGCAGTTCGTGGCATGCTTATTGACAGTAGAGTTTGGGAAAAGGTCGATGGTTGTGGGTACGATATTGAATTGTCCATCATTTGGTGGGGCAAAAAAGTACAGTCTGGAACGCGGCGTCAATTCGTTCGCATAAGTAAAAGTCCTTTTGATCTTTGGCTAAATCAACATTATCCAATAATAGATCCCGATGATGTGGATTATACAAAAAATGTCCTTGCAGAGTCATGGTTGATCGAACAATTAAAAAAACAAGCTGAGCTCAAATGGCGTCGTGACGATTACATAGATCACATGATGTCTGAAATAGGTATATCAAAGCGACACGCACTCCAATTATGGGCAATCCATGCATCCGATGAAATGAAAAAAGCGGGAAGGCGAAAATCGATCCGCCCATAGTTATCAAGTGAATCGATTTATTAAATATCTTATAACTTGCTGATTTTACACAAAATTAATCGATCCACTAAAAAAAATCGATTAAAGGTTTTGTGCATTCTATTTAAACTCCCATTTCTACTCCATTTTTGAACCACACAACGCAATAAAGCGGGTGTTGAATCAATAAGGAGTCAGTTATGACAAAGGAAGCAATAAAATACGACCCTGATTATCTCGTACAGATGGTCAACGAAAAAGTAGCCGCAATATACATTGGACATTCAGTAAGAGCTTTACAAAATTGGCGTATCCGTGGCGGCGGCCCAAAATTTATCAAAGTATCAAGTCGATCCGTCAGATATAGACGGTGCGATTTAAACATTTGGGCCGAGAGCAAGCTTGTATCTTCTACATCGGAGGCAGCCAATGACCGTTAATCTCCGATTTAAAAAATTGAATGAAGCGATAGCTCCAATATTATTTACTCTTATTCCTCAAATATTACCTCAAGGAAAGAGACGGGGAGCCTTTTGGGTTCCCCTCAACCCTACCCGCTTAGATAAGAATATTGGCTCCTTCATGATCAATCTAAATACAGGCCAATGGATTGATTATGCCATAGGAGAGAGTGGGTCAGACGTAATCAGTCTTATCGCTTATCTATACGGGCTTAAACAAGGTGAAGCAGCTACGTACCTAGAAAATATTACAGGGGTAATTGCCAATGACAATTAAACTACCCAAGACCCATTATGATCTTGGTGAACCAAGCAACATTTATCTCTACCGTGATAAGGATAACCAAGTTTATGCGGCCTCGTATCGTTTCGATGATACAAATGG
>JAESUD010000268.1 GCA_016763335.1 Emcibacteraceae bacterium
AAAATGTCTCCGTTCCTGTTTGGGGTTCGGAACAATGTTCACGTCATCGATCTACAGCAAACCGTCCCTTTGCTTCACAAAGCAATGCTTGCTGTAAGCAAGACCGTTGCATCAGGTGGACGCGTACTTTTTGTTGGCACAAAACGTCAGGCCTCAGGTCCGATCGCTGAAGCTGCTAAGCGTTGTGGTCAATATTATGTAAACCATCGCTGGCTCGGTGGTATGCTTACTAACTGGCAAACAATTTCAAAGTCAATCAAGCGCCTTAATACTCTTGATGAGAAACTTTCTAGTGACCAGGGCGGCCTGACCAAGAAAGAAACACTTCAAATGACACGCGAACGTGACAAACTTGAACGTTCTCTTGGTGGTATTAAAGAAATGGGCGGTATTCCGAGCGCGATTTTCGTTATTGATACGAATAAAGAAGAGCTAGCGATTGCTGAAGCAAAGAAACTCGGTATTCCTGTTGTTGCGATTTTGGATACAAACTGTAATCCAGAAAATATTGATTTCCCTATCCCGGGTAATGATGACGCGACACGGGCTATTGGTCTTTATTGTAATCTGGTTGCTGATGCGGTTCTTGACGGTATTCAAAAAGAACTTTCTTCACAAGGTGTTGATATTGGCGCACAAGATGTTCCTGTTGAAGCAATCCCAGTTGTAGAAGAAACTCCTGTAGCTGTTGAAGAAACACCTGCTGTAGAAGCTCCTGCGGCTGAAGTAAAAGCTGAAGAGAAGTCTTCTTAAATATTGAATTTTAAAACAAGGATAGAATGATGGCTCAAATAACTGCCGCTCTTGTTAAAGAACTGCGCGAAAAAAGTGGCGCAGGCATGATGGACTGTAAAAAAGCCCTTACTGAAAATGATGGTGATGTTGAAGCATCAATGGATTGGTTGCGTCAAAAAGGTATTTCAAAAGCTGAGAAAAAAGCTAGCCGTGTTGCTGCTGAAGGTCTTGTGGCTGTGGCGTCTTCCGGAACATCTGCTGTTGCAGTTGAAGTTAACTCAGAAACGGATTTTGTTGCTCGTAATGAACAATTTCAAACGATTGTAAAAAATGTTGCTGAAGTTGCACTTGAAAATGCCGGTGATTATGACGCGACTAAATCAGCGACTTATCCTGGTGCATCACAAAGCGTAGAAGCAGAAATTACAGAAACTGTTGGTACAATTGGCGAAAATATGAATTTCCGCCGTTCAATCGGACTTAATGTTTCGAAAGGTATCGTATCAACATATATTCATAATGCGGTTGTGCCGGGGCTTGGTAAACTTGCCGTTCTTGTAGCACTTGAATCTGATGCTGATGCTGCTGTTCTTGATGCGCTTGGTAAACAACTTGCAATGCATGTGGCAGCAACGAACCCACAGGCAATGAGCATTGATGATATGTCAGCGGATGCTGTTGAGCGTGAAAAAGCAGTACTTGTTGAGCAAGCACGCGAATCAGGTAAACCAGATAATATCATTGAAAAAATGATTGTTGGCCGCATGAATAAATTCTATCAAGAAGTTGTTTTTCTTGAGCAGACATTTGTTATTGATGGTGAGACAAAAATTTCAAAAGTTATCGAGAATGCCGGTAAAGATGCTGGTACGGAAATCAAGCTTACAGGTTTTGTAAGACTTGAACTTGGTGATGGTATTGAGAAAGTCGAAGAAGATTTTGCTGCAGAAGTAGCGGCTGTTGCAGGTAAGTAATTACTGAATTTTTTCGGGCCTTTTTACGAGGATAGGTTTTCCTGTTTCGTAAATGGGCCCGAATTTTATATAATGTCCAAAAATATATAAAAACGTAATGGACATACGCTTCATATGCGAGCAAAGTACACTTAATAAACTTAAGAAAGAAAATTTATGACGGGCGAACCTCAGTATAAACGTGTTTTATTAAAATTATCCGGTGAGGCCCTTATGGGGGAACAGGATTACGGTATTTCACCAATAGTGGTAAAACGAGTAGCCGAGGAAATTAAAACTGTCGTTGAAATGGGAACCGAAGTTTGTCTGGTTGTTGGTGCAGGGAATATTTTTAGAGGTATGACAGGGGTGGCAAGTGGTTTTGACCGTACATCCGCCGACCATATGGGGATGCTTGCGACGGTTATGAATAGCCTAGCTATGCAAAATGCGCTTGAACAGGCAGGTATTGATACCCGTGTTCAATCAGCATTTCCAATCGCATCAGTGTGCGAACCATATATTCGCCGCAAAGCCATAAGACATATGGAAAAAAAACGAGTTGTTGTGTTTGCTGCAGGGACAGGAAATCCATTTTTTACCACTGATAGTGCGGCGGCGCTTCGGGCGGCGGAAATGGGTTGTGACGCGATTTTAAAGGGAACGCAGGTTGATGGTGTCTATAATGCTGATCCAAAACTTGACCCAACAGCGGTAAAATATGATACTTTAACCTATATGGATGTATTGAGAAAAGATCTTAAGGTTATGGATGCGGCAGCAATTTCACTAGCGCGTGAAAATGATATTCCAATTTTGGTTTTTTCAATTCATGAACATGGAAATTTTGCAAAAGTATTAAGTGGGGAAGGCTCGTATACGAAAATCTGCAACTAAACAGAATTTGTTAATCGTAGGGCAATGAGCTATAAATTATAAAAATAAGAAAACAGGAGTGATATAATGTCATCGGGACTGGACTTATCAGATATTAAACGCCGTATGAACGGGGCAATGGATAACTTAAAAAGTGAATTTAAAGGCCTTAGGACAGGGCGAGCTTCAGTGAACTTACTTGATCCTGTTATGGTCGATGCATATGGAGCACAAATGCCCATTACTCAGGTTGGCACCGTTTCGACGCCTGAAGCAAGAATGATCACCGTTAATGTATGGGATAAAGGGCTTGTTGCATCCGTTGAAAAAGCAATTCGTAATTCCGGTATAGGTCTTAACCCAATTGTAGATGGCGATACGCTTCGCCTGCCAATTCCAGAACTTAATGAAGAGCGCAGAAAAGAACTGACAAAGCTGGCAAAGAACTATTCAGAACACGCAAAAATTGCTGTAAGAAATGTTCGAAGAGATGGCATGGAAACTGTTAAGAATTCGGAAAAAAATGGAGATATCAGCCAAGATGATCAGAAAATTCTTGAAGCTGATATTCAAAAATTGACAGACGAGGTTGTTAAAAGTATTGACGAAATAACCGTCGTTAAAGAAGAAGAAATTATGCAGGTATAAACTGAAACATGTTGCTGGTTAAAGAAGATAATAAAACACAAAGCTGCGCTGATCAGGCTGAAAACCGCCTGCAGCATATTGCCATTATCATGGACGGTAATGGTCGTTGGGCAAAGTCGCGCCGTCTTCCGAAATTTGCGGGACATAAAAAAGGTGCCGATGCTGTCCGGGGTGTTGTTGAAACCTGTGCTGATCTTGATGTTGAATATCTTACCCTTTATGCATTTTCATCTGAAAACTGGAATAGACCTATCGAGGAAGTTAATGACTTGATGGGCCTTCTTAAAATATATCTCACTAAAGAAATCGCGGAACTTCATAGAAAAAATATACGAATAAGTTTTATAGGAAGTCGTGAAAGGCTTAGTAAAAACCTTATTTCCTTGCTTGAAGAAGCTGAAGAAAAGACACGCAATAACGATAAGCTACGCCTTACTTTAGCATTGAATTATGGTGGCCAGGAAGAAATTGTCCGTGCGGCAAAAATCTTAGCGCAAAAGGTTAAAAGTGGCGTGTTAGATGTTGAAAATATTAATGAAAATACATTTCCAGAAAATCTTTATACAAATGATATGCCGGAACCTGATTTAATTATCCGTACCAGCGGCGAACAACGCCTTAGTAATTTTATGCTTTGGCAGGCTGCCTATTCAGAATTTGTTTTTCAAGATATTTTATGGCCTGATTTTTCTAAGGAAAGTCTTATGAGCGCAATTGAAGAATATCACAAAAGAGACAGGCGATATGGCGCAAGACCATAAGGGGCAGCCACCTATTAAAACTCGTAATTTACTGACACGTGTTATATCTGCGTTGGTCATGCTGCCGATCGCTGTCTATATTATTCTTGGCGGAGGTCTTGCGTTTTTTGTTTTGATTGGTCTTTTGACAGTAATTATTTTGTCCGAATGGAACGGGATTTGTGAAAATAAAGCGTTTTCATTATTGTTTTTGGTTCAGGCAGTATGTTCTGTTCTTTTATTATGGCAGATAGAATGGAATAGTCCTTACTTTATACTATCTTTTTTATGCAGTATCGTTTCGATTGTTGCCGTTTCATATGTTATTAAAGCAAAAATATTCTGGTCTTTATTTGGGTTCTTATATGCTTTTGTGCCGTCTGTATCGTTTTTACTTATCAGCAATAGTTCTGGGGGTGAGATTGTTCTGTGGATGATGATTGTGATCTGGTCAATGGATACGGGGGCGTATTTTGCCGGTAAAAATATTGGAGGACCAAAAATGTCCCCTACAATCAGCCCAAATAAAACATGGTCTGGTCTTGGTGGCGGTACTCTAACCGCTATGGTATTTGGTAGTCTGTACGCTTATTATATGAATGACAAAAATATTACATTATTTGAGGATGCCACAATTCTGCTCATATTGAGTGGTTTATTCGCGATATTGAGCCAAATTGGCGATCTGGTTGAATCCGCGGTGAAACGAAAATTTTCTGTTAAGGATTCAGGCGCAATTATCCCAGGGCATGGTGGTGTGATGGACCGTGTTGACGGTGTGCTATTTGTTGCTCCGGCTGTTCTTGTTGTCACTTATATGTTATATGGCTGGGGATAAAAAAATTAGTAGTGAAATGAATATGAATTTACCTGATATAGATCGTCTGAAGCT
>JAESUD010000269.1 GCA_016763335.1 Emcibacteraceae bacterium
ATTGTATAAAGTTGTTTTTCTGCTTCTTCAATTTGTTCTTTTGATGTTTCTTCAACATCAAATTCATAGGCCTTATTGACGATATCTGTGCCGAGGTCGATAAGGTTTCGTCTGACAGACAAATCATAGATAAGCATGCCGTAATCAAGGGCATTGATGATGGTAATCGCTGATGCGGCAAGTTTAGACAGATATTTTCCGCCGCCGACATCTGTTAAAAGCTGATCTTTTTCAAAAAATGGCTTTAAGGTAACAGGGGTTACCAATTGGCCTTTTTCGATCATGGTTATGCAGGCTTGATAAATTTTATTATGAGCGGCATTGGCAAAATGTTCAGGTAATAAAAAGTCATGAACTTTTTCCAACGAGTCGTTATTCACAAGAATAGCCCCGAGAATAGCTTGCTCAGCTTCAAGGTTATGGGGAATTTCCTTATAGGAAACATCACCACTGGGGTCACTTTCTTGTCGATCATTATCCTGAATGATCGGAATTTCTGAATAATCTGACATAAAATCTGCTCGCTAAATATTTGCTAAGCGAATTATATTCCAATAATTATGAAATGTATAATTTATATTGAGATTTTTGAAATAATTATCAATGATCTACCGTATGGAATTGAAGCATAAAAAAAGGCGCTTATAAAAAGCGCCTTTTTAAATTCATATATTGAAGAAATTTTATTCTGATTTTTCTTTTTCAGCTTCTTCTTCCGCAGGAACATCTTCTTCTGATGCTTCTTCAGCAGGAGCAGCTTCTTCAGTTTCTTCATCATCTGCATTACCTGCAGCTTCAGCGTCATCTTCATTTTCGAAGTAATCTTCAACCGCGAACTCTTCTTCGTTGGCCTCTGCGTCAACGTCACCACCGGCTGCCTGAATTTCTGCTTCTTCAACAGAACGGGCAATGTTTATAACAATAGTGATATCGACTTCAGCATGAAGACGAACCAGGATGTCATAAAGACCAAGTGTTTTAATAGCACGGTTAAGAATAACCTGAGTTTTGTTGACTTTATAGCCAGCATCTTCAAGAGCGACACTGATGTCACGCGCAGATACAGAACCAAAAAGTTGACCACTTTCACCAGCTTGGCGAATAAGAGTAACTGATACGTCAGTCATCTTACCGGCTACTGCTTCAGCTTCTGATTTAGCTTGTAAGTTATTGGCTTCAATGTCTTTACGTTGTGCTTCAAAAACAGCCATGTTTGACTTAGTAGCGCGAAGAGCTTTCCTTTGTGGTAAAAGGAAGTTACGGGCATAACCGTTTTTCACTGATACAACATCGCCAATTTGACCTAGTTTCGCTACGCGTTCTAGTAGGATGATATCCATTTTTTATCTCCTATGGGTTCACGTATGAAATGAGAGCCAAGTTACGGGCGCGTTTAATAGCTTTTGAAAGCTCGCGCTGTTTTTTGGCTGAAACGGCTGTTATGCGGCTAGGGACAATTTTCCCACGCTCTGATACATAACGAGAAAGCATGCGAACATCTTTATAATCGATAGTTTGCGCATGTGATCCTGAAAAAGGACATGTTTTCCGACGACGGAAAAACGGACGGCGTTGTTGGCCTCCGCCTGCACCGCCTGATGATGGACGATCTGTACTCATGATTTATCTCCCTCAGGTTTTTTGCCGAACTTAGGACGGTCATCGTTACCAAAACGATTATTGTCTCTTGGTGGGCGACTATCGCGAGAATTTGAGCGAAGAACGACACTGTCGCCTTCTTCAAATTCTTCAACGCGGATTGTCATGTAACGGATCACGTCTTCATGAAGACGGGCGTTACGCTCAAGTTCAGCAATGGCTGCGTGAGGGGCATCAAGGTTCAAATGAACATAATGACCTTTTTTGTATTTTTTAATTCGGTAAGCAAGAGTACGAAGACCCCAAGACTCAGTCTTGGCAACTTTTCCGCCATTATCATCAATGATTTTGGCAAATTCAGCTGTAATCGCATCAACCTGTTGAGGTTGGATATCCTGCCTAGCGATATATGTATATTCATATAAAGACATTTAGCAATTTCCTTTAATTGTTTAACGTCGGGGCAGCAGCGAATATCAAAAGGCCACATTACAAAATTAACCGACAAATCTCATAAAGCTTACGAGAAGGCCGCAATATACATGAAAACTTAGGGAAGGCAAGGGGTTTATGACCAATAAATGACCTTTTTTTGAACAAAATTAAATTTTAGTTTCTTGACAGTTATCGCGCTTTTGATAAGTTTTGATAAACAACATAAAAAAACAAGGACAGATTAAATTATGACGAGAGCATTTGTATTCCCCGGTCAGGGTAGTCAAGCCGTTGGGATGGGGAAAGAATTAAGCGAAAACTCCGCTCATGCGCGAGCAGTATTTGAAGAAGTGGATGAGGCTCTCGGTCAGAATTTATCCGCTTTGATGTTTGAAGGCCCGTTAGAAGAGTTAACCTTAACTTATAATGCTCAACCAGCACTAATGGCGGCGAGCTTAGCGGTAGTACGCGTGCTTGAGGCTGAATTTGATTTTAAAATTGCAGATGTGGCCTCTTATACTGCGGGTCATTCACTTGGTGAATATTCGGCGTTAGCGGCGACGGGAACCTTAAGTTTAACGGATACAGCGAAACTTCTTAAGTTACGCGGCGAGGCAATGCAGCGGGCCGTTCCTGTCGGTATCGGCGCAATGGCAGCGATCATCGGTGCAGATTTTAGCACCATTGAAGAAATAGCGGATGCAGCCAGTCAAGATGAGGTTTGTAATGCCGCAAATGATAATGCGGACGGCCAAGTGGTAATTAGCGGTCATAAAGAAGCCGTTGAGCGCGCCATGGAAATAGCCAAAGAACGCGGCATTAAGCGTGCGATTTTGCTGCCTGTCAGTGCACCGTTTCATTGTTCGTTAATGCAACCGGCAGCAGATGAAATGGCTGAGGCGTTATCAAGTGCGAAATTTAATATACCAACGGTTCCTGTTATTACCAATGTCAGTGCCGAGCCGCAAAATGATCCGGATATGCTAAGAAATATGCTGGTTGAACAAATCACCGGTCGGGTACGTTGGCGGGAAACTGTTCTTAAAATGGGTGAGCTTGGTGTTGATAGTCTTATTGAAGCGGGAACAGGAAAAGTATTAAGTGGGCTTGTGCGA
>JAESUD010000270.1 GCA_016763335.1 Emcibacteraceae bacterium
AAGAGCACGGCCACCAAAAGCAACGACCCGACCCTGTCGGTCGGTGATCGGGAACATAATACGGCCACGAAACCTGTCATAACTATCACCCCCATCGTCCGGTTTTATTAACATTCCGCTTTCGATCAGCATGGCTTCATCAAATTCCGGCCTTGCAAGCATGGACGTTTTTAAGGCTGATTTATCATTTGGTGAAAAGCCCAGCCTGAATTTTTTGATCGTATTTTTATTCAGGCCCCTTTTTTGAATATATGAAAGTCCCTCACGACCAACTTGGGCCATTAACTGACTTTCGAACCAATGAGCCGCGGCTTCCATAACATCATAAAGAGTTTTCTTAACCTTAGAACGTTGTTTATCTTCTGGGGTATATTCGGGAATTTCGAGACCGGCTTGCCCGGCAAGTCTCTCGATAGTTTCCGGAAATGATAAGCCCTCAGTTTCCAGAACAAAATTAATCACATCGCCGTGGGCGCCGCAACCAAAACAATGATAGAATGATTTGTCGTCATTAACTGTGAAAGAGGGAGTTTTTTCATTGTGGAATGGGCAAAGTCCGGTGTGTTCCCTGCCTTTTCTGACCAAGCGAACTTTTCGGCCAACGATTTCACTCACTGGCAGTCGGTTTCTTATTTCATCAAGAAAATCCGGTGTAAATCCCATATCTGGTGCTTTAGTTCCAATAAATAATAGCTGGTAATTTTATGATAGAATTATTCTTAAGACAACAAATCTTTAAGAAAGTAAATTCTTCGCGATGGCGCTGGCCTTTGAAAAATCCATCTGGCCGGCAAAATTCCCTTTAAGAATGGTCATAATCTTACCAATATCCTTGAGCCCGGAAGCAGACGTATCATCGATTGCCTGTTTAACAGCAACCTCAATTTCACTTTCTTCCAACTGGCGTGGTAGAAACTCAGTGATGATAACAATTTCATCTGCTTCCTGTTCAGCCAATTCCAGCCTTCCCGCTTCTTCATAAGCTTTAATGCTGTCATTCCTCTGTTTTACCATTTTGGAAAGAATGTCAATTATTTCAGAATCACCAACTTTACTATCTGATTCGGTACGAACTGAAATGTCTCTGTTTTTAACCGCTGCCATGATTAAACGTATTGTACCAAGGCGTCGACGGTCTTTTGCCCTCATTGCCTCTTTCATTGCAGTGCTAAATTTTTCGCGCAACATATTGTTTTATATCCTTATTTTACAAAAATGCCGACATTGACACTTCAAAGTCCGTCGGCTTTTTCTTGCAGGAAAGAGTGACTCTACCCGAATTCATTGAATAAAGCAACTGCAAATTATCTTGTAAGTCATTGTTTTTAAATGATAAATATTATTACATATTCGATCGATATTCACTTGACGAAAACATCGCCATTTATTATTGTCCCGACAATTTACGCATTCCTGCCAACGCGCTTGAAATATGCTAAAATAAAATATCTAACCCTCTTATTATGTAAAGTCTTTATTCCATGACGGACAAACAGAACACCAAAATGCCCCCACACGATAAAATTACAGCCGTATTGGTACTGGCAGATGGAACTGTTTTTTGGGGTTTCGGACTTGGCAAAGTAAGTACGACTGTCGGTGAAGTATGTTTCAATACATCAATGACCGGTTATCAGGAAATTCTCACCGATCCTTCATATGCCGGTCAGATTATAAATTTCACTTTCCCTCATATAGGTAATGTTGGCACCAACCCCGAAGACGAGGAAACAGCGAAGTCTGCCGTCCGTGGTTTGATCATACGTCAGGATATTACCGAGCCCTCAAACTTCAGATCCAACGCCCATTTAAATGACTGGTGCGAAAGTCAGAATTTAACAGGGATTTCTGGTATTGATACTAGAAAGCTCACACGATATATAAGATCTAATGGCGCGCCAAACGGCGTCATCTGTTTTAACCCGTCCGGGGACTTTGATATATCTGCCCTGATAGATCAGGCAAATAACTGGCCGGGTCTGGAAGGAATGGATCTTGCTATCGAAGTCAGCTGCACAAAATCCTATACTTGGGATGAGACACGCTGGACACTAGAAAGTGGCTTCCAAAAACTGGACAATCCAAAAGTACATGTGGTTGCTATTGACTATGGTATCAAGCAAAATATTCTCAGATGTCTGGCTTCTACTGGCGCACGGGTAACAATTGTACCGGCAAATGCCACTGCCGATGAAATATTATCCCATAAACCAGACGGCATTTTTCTTTCCAATGGTCCGGGCGATCCTGTTGCTACTGGTAAATATGCAATACCAGTTATTAACAAACTTCTGCAAACCGACATTCCCATATTTGGCATTTGCCTCGGCCACCAAATGCTGGCACTGGCACTAGGCGCAAAAACCACAAAAATGCATCAGGGCCACCGCGGGGCTAACCATCCCGTTATGGATTATAACACTGATAAAGTGGAAATTACCTCAATGAACCACGGATTTATGGTTGATAAGGATAGCTTACCGGACAATGTCCGCCTAAGCCATATTTCACTATTCGATAAAACATGCTGCGGTATAGAACTTCGGGATAAACCGGTCTTTTCGGTTCAGCATCACCCGGAAGCAAGCCCCGGACCACAAGACAGCCACTATCTTTTTGACCGCTTTATGGAAATGATTTTAAACCATGCCTAAACGTACCGACATAAATTCCATCCTCATCATTGGCGCCGGCCCTATCATTATTGGCCAGGCTTGCGAATTTGACTATTCAGGAACCCAAGCCTGTAAAGCACTTCGAGAAGAAGGCTATAGAGTTATTTTGATCAACAGCAATCCGGCGACGATCATGACAGATCCCGATTTGGCTGATGCAACTTATGTTGAGCCTATCACCGCAGAATTCGTTGAAAAAATTATTATCAAAGAAAAGCCCGATGCTATTTTACCGACAATGGGCGGCCAAACTGGCCTAAACACCGCGCTTGAGCTTGATAGACTAGGTATCTTGAAGAAATATAATGTTGAACTGATCGGCGCTAAAGTTGATGCGATTAACATGGCGGAAGACAGGCAGCTTTTTAAAGAAGCCATGATCAGATTAAACCTTAATACTCCGAGAAGCCAAGTAGTGAATACCATTGAAGGTGCCCTTGATGCACTGGATTATATAAAACTACCCAGCATTATCAGACCAAGCTTCACTATGGGCGGCACCGGCGGCGGCATCGCTTATAACAAAGAAGAATATATTCAAATTGTTGAAGGCGGGCTTGATGCCTCCCCAACCACAGAAGTGCTCGTTGAGCAATCGGTTCTAGGCTGGAAAGAATATGAAATGGAAGTGGTCCGTGATACGGCCGACAACTGCATCATCATTTGTTCCATTGAAAATTTAGACCCAATGGGAATTCATACGGGCGATAGCATTACCGTTGCACCTGCCCTAACACTTACTGATAAAGAATATCAAATCATGCGTAATGCATCGATTGCGGTACTTCGTGAAATTGGTGTTGAAACCGGTGGCTCAAATGTGCAATTTGCAGTGAACCCGGAAAATGGCGAATTGATTGTAATTGAAATGAACCCAAGAGTAAGTCGCTCATCTGCCCTCGCTTCAAAAGCTACTGGTTTCCCAATTGCAAAAGTGGCGGCAAAGCTAGCTATTGGCTATACGCTTGATGAATTACAAAATGAAATTACCGGTGTTACGCCGACCTCTTTTGAGCCGACCATCGATTATGTGGTTACAAAAATCCCGCGCTTTACTTTTGAAAAATTCCCGGATTCTGCCCCTACTCTAACGACGGCTATGAAATCAGTTGGTGAAGCCATGGCAATCGGCCGTAGTTTCCCGGAAAGTCTGCAAAAAGCTCTTCGGTCTATGGAAACAGACCTTACCGGACTTAACGAAATTGATATACCGGGATATGACCCAGAGGGCGGCGATATTAACGCGGTTAGAGCGGCACTGGCAGTTCCAACCGCTGATCGCTTACTTGTTATGGCGCAGGCATTAAGACTAGGCATTTCAACTGATGAAATTCATACTATTGCAAAATATGATCCATGGTTTATCGATCAAATAAAACTTATTACCGATGCAGAGCAGGATATTCGCATCAACGGGTTACCTGAAGACAAACAAGCCTTCCTCGATCTTAAATCATTAGGGTTTGCCGATGCCCGGTTAGCTGAACTTGTCGGACTTTCAGAAAGCGATGTAACCGCCAAAAGACATGCATTAAATATTCGCCCTGCCTATAAACGCATTGATACTTGCGCGGCTGAGTTTACGTCACAAACACCGTATCTATATTCGAGTTATGAACGTGATGCTTCGGGAATTACCGAATGCGAAGCAGAGCCGACAGATGCAAAGAAAATTATAATCCTTGGCGGCGGTCCTAACAGGATTGGTCAAGGTATTGAATTTGATTATTGCTGCTGTCATGCGGCATTTGCCCTTAGCGAACAAGGCTATGAAACCATCATGGTCAACTGTAATCCAGAAACTGTTTCAACGGATTATGATACATCTGACCGGTTATATTTTGAGCCACTAACGGCGGAAAATGTCATTGACCTTATTCAAAGAGAGCAAGAAAACGGTGAAGTCGTCGGCGTAATTGTTCAGTTTGGCGGGCAAACACCGCTAAAACTTTCACACGCGCTCGAGGCGGTCAATATTCCTATACTAGGAACATCACCGGATTCAATTGATCTAGCCGAAGACAGAAAACGTTTTAAAGACTTGGTTGATAGTCTCGGCCTTAAACAACCAGACAATGGCCTCGCGACAAATACCGAGCAAGCCGTTATAATCGCCGCAGATATTGGCTATCCTATTCTCATCCGCCCTTCTTACGTGTTGGGCGGACGCGCTATGGAGATCGTCTATGATACGGTTTCACTCGAACGTTACATGAAAGAAGCTGTCAGCGTTTCATGGGATAGTCCGGTTCTGATCGACCGTTATCTTGGTGGCGCTACAGAAATTGATGTTGACGCCCTTTGTGACGGTGAAGAGGTTCATGTCGCCGCGATCATGCAACATATCGAAGAAGCCGGCGTTCATTCAGGGGATAGTGCCTGCTCACTACCTCCATATTCACTCAAAGAAAGCGTTATCGAGGATCTTGAAGAGCAAACCAAAAAGCTTGCCCTTGCCCTTAAGGTTAAAGGCCTGATGAACGTTCAATATGCGGTAAAAGACGATGTTGTTTATTTGATTGAAGTAAACCCCCGTGCCAGTAGGACAATACCATTTGTTGCCAAGGCCATTGGCGCACCAATCGCCAAAATAGCTGCCCGCCTCATGGCCGGCGAAAAATTAAAAGATTTTAACATTCCAAGCTATCATACGGATCACGTGGCGGTTAAAGAGGCAGTACTTCCCTTTAATCGTTTCCCAGGCGTTGATGTTCTGCTTGGCCCGGAAATGCGTTCAACCGGGGAGGTCATGGGCCTTGATGATACATTCGCCAAAGCATTTTTAAAATCACAAATTGCCGCCGGCACTCATTTGCCGCTTGATGGTAAAATCTTTATTTCCGTAAAAAATAAAGATAAAGAAAAAATGATCACGCCGGCAAGAGAACTTATTGAAATGGGTTATACCGTTGTGGCAACGGGCGGTACTGCAGATTTTCTAAAAGAACAGGGTATAGATGTAACCCGCATAAATAAAGTTCTGGAAGGACGCCCGCATATCGTAGATGCCATCAAAAATGGTGAGATTAATTTGATATTTAATACCACAGAAGGTGCGCAGTCCATCAAAGACAGCTACGCATTAAGACGTACGGCACTGGTTAGTAATATTCCTTATTATACTACTTCAAGAGGAGCAGTTTCAGCGATGGAAGCAATAAAAGTCTTGAAATCTTCCTCACTTGAAGTTAAACCCCTTCAATCTTATATGTAGTTAATTGATAATTTAAACAGAATAAAACAAAAATAAATAAATTCCCATTTGTATCATTTAAACAAATGTGCCAATATTTTTGAAATTATTTTTTGCAATAGAGAAAATTTAAAATGGTAGAAAAAGTTCCCATGACCGCCGATGGCCATACAAAGCTAGAAGTAGAGTTAAAAAATTTAAAACATTTCCAAAGGCCAGCCGTTATTAAAGCGATTGAAATTGCGCGTGCCCACGGTGATCTTTCCGAAAATGCCGAGTATCATGCTGCTAAAGAAGAGCAAGGTATGATCGAAGGACGCATTCAGATGATTGAAAGCAGCTTGGGTCGTGCAGAAATAATTGACCCCAAGGACCTTTCAGGCGACAAAGTTATATTCGCATCAACGGTCACAATTGCCGATGAAGATGATAAAGAAGCCACTTATCAAATTGTTGGTGTTGACGAAGTCGATGTCAGTGCCGGAAGAATTTCGTTCAGTTCACCCATTGGTCGCGCTTTAATTAGTAGACGACTTGGCGATGAAGTCGAGGTAAAAACCCCGGGCGGCGATACATATTATGAAATTATAAAAGTAGAGTTTATTTAATTTTATGAAAATATTTTAAATTAAGCCGCTTATTCAAGCGGCTTTTTTATTCGGTATATACAGCATCAGGGGTAAAGGGAACGCCAGCACGGTCTTTACCA
>JAESUD010000271.1 GCA_016763335.1 Emcibacteraceae bacterium
AAATTTACCACCAGAGTGAAGCATCGTGAAAATGACTTCTAGCGCTGATTTATCCTTATGCTTTGGATGCGGATCAACGGGAATGCCGCGACCATTATCAGTGACAGTTACCGAACCATCAATGTTGAGGGTTAGCTCAATGCGTGTGGCAAAACCGGCGACGGCCTCATCCATGCTGTTATCAAGAACTTCAGAAACCAGATGATGCAGGGCCCGTTCATCGGTACCCCCCACATACATACCCGGGCGCAGGCGAACGGGCTCTAGTCCTTCTAATACTTCAATATCTTTCGCGGAATAATCGGCGGTTACGGTCGACGTTTCAAACAGGTCAGTCATGTCTTTATTATTGTCTCGTTAAATAGCTTTTAATATAATTAGATACACTATAGAGTATGCAAAGAAATCTCAACAACTAGATACGCGTTTATTTTGTTTTTATAGTGTTGCCATAATAAAACGTAAAAATTGGACTAATGTCACCAATATGAACAATCCTGAAATTTTGGAAAATAAACGTTTAAGTCCGGCGATTCGGTATTTATTGCTATCGTTTTATTTTATTTTTATTGGGTTTTGTGCCGCCGGTATCTGGCTTAAGTGGGATGATATAAACCGCACGAATAATCAATATAGTTCCCATATATATGAAGAAGGCTTTGACGCGGTTACAGTAACCGTGCCGTTACCAAGAAAGGTGAGAAAAGAAAATTTTCTTGATCGGTTAGCACAGCGTACATCACCAAAGCCAGCATTGGTCATTCAACCTGAACGCCATCAGGATACTGACCAGACATGGCAAAAATTTGCTGCCAGCAGGGTTATCGTTCCAGCTGGGAATGTTAAAGTCATTTTGGTGATTGATGATCTTGGTATTGTCAAAAATACCACTCAACAAATGATCGATATGGATGCGCCATTAACCTTGTCTTTTCTGCCATATGCATCGGATATAAGTTCGCAGGTAAATGATGCTTATGCAAAAGGTCATGATATTCTTGTTCATATCCCAATGGAGCCAAAAGGAAAAGCGGACCCGGGCCCCCATGCCCTGTTATCCTCAACATCACCGAGGGTTCAGATGGACAGTATCCATTATAACCTTGGCCAGTTTTCAAATTATATCGGTATCAATAATCATATGGGTAGCCTGTTTACCGAAGATGAGGTCGCGGTTGATCGGCTGTTAAAAGTGGTGAAAGAAAAAGGCCTTTTAGTGCTCGATAGCAAAACTACATCGGGCAGCCTGCTCGAACAGATGGCAGCGGAAAATAATATTCCGGTCACAAACAGGGATATATTCCTCGATAATGAACAAGATATAAATTATATTATGGGCCAATTAAAAGCTCTTGAAAATGTTGCTAAACGCCAAGGAACCGCCCTTGCCATCGGTCATCCATACCCGCAGACGGTCGCTGCTTTAAAGCTCTGGATACCAACACTTGCCGCCAAAGGCATAACAATTGTGCCCATATCGCAAACTATAAAAGACAAATATTCAAATAGATTGCTAGCATCGAAATAATATGAAGTGTCCTTGAGGATGCTTTCGTTATGGGTGAATATATAAAGCAGATTTGCTATCTACTATAAAATATCTTAAGTTATTTTAAATATTTAGAGGGGGAAATTAATGAATGTTGTTGAAGCTATTACAAGTGTACTTGGTAAATACGCTGTCTTTAAAGGTCGTGCGAGCAGGTCTGAATTCTGGTGGTGGTGGCTCGTAGATGTAATTATTTTTAATATTTTTTTTACATTATCGCCGAATTTGGGGGTTGTTTATTTTTTGGCAACTGTAATTCCAACGCTCGCTGTGACAGTAAGGCGTCATCATGATGGAAATCGAAGTGGTTGGAACGTTTTAATTGGCTTTGTTCCACTTATTGGCGGTATTATATTAGTAGTTTTATATTCAATAGAAGGGACCGAAGGGCCGAACGATTATGGCGAGGACCCATTGAAACACCTAAGAGATAATAATGATGTTGAGTAAGTTTTATTTGCCAAAACTATTGACCAGCTTTATCTGATCCGGCAAAATTAACGGCCTCTTCGGCGGCGCGAACCAATGCTTTTGCTTTTGCTTCGCATTCGGCATATTCTGATTGCCATGTGCTGTCGGCGACAATGCCAGCACCCGCTTGGACGTACATCATGTTGTCTTTGACGATAGCGGTTCTGAGGACGATACAGGTGTCCATGCTTCCATCTGCGGAAAAATACCCGACGGCACCTGCATATATACCGCGCTTCTCATGCTCAAGTTCATCAATTATTTCCATGGCCCGTACTTTAGGCGCGCCGCTAACGGTGCCAGCGGGGAAGCCCGCGGCGAGTGCCTTAAGCGCATCATAATCATCGCGGATTTCGCCGCGAACATTAGATACAATATGCATGACATGGGAATAAAATTCGATGGTCATTTTGTCGGTTAATTCAACCGTGCCGACCTTTGATACCCGGCCAACATCATTACGGCCAAGATCAAGCAGCATGAGATGTTCTGCGCATTCTTTAGGATCAGCTAGTAGGTCTTCTGCATTTTTCTTATCTTCTAAGGCTGTTTTGCCGCGTGGGCGTGTTCCGGCGATAGGACGAATGGTTACTTCGTTGTCGCGTAACCGTACAAGAATTTCCGGGCTTGAGCCAACAATCGAAAAATCACCAAATTTCAGATAATATAAAAAAGGTGAGGGGTTCGTACGTCTGAGTGCCCGGTAAAGTGAAAAGGGCGGTAAATCAAACGGCATTGAAAAACGTTGCGAGAGCACGACCTGAAAAATATCACCCGCCGTAATATATTGCTGAGCGCGCGCCACCATATCGGCATACTGTTTTTTTGTAGTGTTGGAAACAGGGGCGTCAGGCAGTTTTACTTCAGCCATATTCTGTCTTTGAATATCAAGCGGACGGGAAAGGGCACTTATAATATCATTAAGGCGTTCTTCACCGCGTAAGTAAGCGGTATCGGCATTAACATCACCCACAGGTCTTACCGGTGTAACAATGGTAATTAAATCCGTTATACTGTCAAAAACGACCATGATGGTCGGGCGCATGAACATACTATCGGGTAGGTCGAGGAAATCATCTTTAGCTTCAGGTAATTTTTCCATCAGCCTGACCATGTCATATCCCATATAGCCGATAAGCCCCGCGGCAGAGGGTGGCATGTCTTCAGGAAGTTCAATCAGGCATTCAGAAAGTAAATCACGCAGGCTTTCAAGAGAAGGTTTTTCAATAGCGGTAAAATCTTCTTCTCTAACGCCGCGAAGGACTTTTCGGTTTATTTCTGGTTTGTTTCCCCGACACCGCCAAATAATATCTGGCTTTAAACCGATGAAAGTATAACGGCCGCGTATGGCGCCACCTTCAACGGATTCGAGCAAACTTGAATGTTCCTGGTTGTCCGCAAGCTTAAGATAAGCACTAACCGATGTTTCCAAATCAGCAACCAATGTCGTCCACATAACCTGGGCTTTCCCCGAATTATAAGGCTTTATAAAGTCATGCTTTTTTGGAAACGCAGCCATAATTATTCAGCCGGCGCTGCGATTTGATCCAATGTGGCTTGAATATTAACATTGTTTAAAATAACCGGTAAGGCATCATAAAGATGGGCAATATAAACCCCCATCAAGTCATTTTGATATGATGATCTGATCTGGATTTTAGTATTATTTACGGCTGTCTCTTCAATATCAGTGGCGAATTCGCGGCTTTTAATGCGAATAAGCACATAGCCATCACCATTTGATGCTTGGATCATTTCAATAGTGCCAACCTCACGTGAGAAGATACTGCGGTGAATATTTGATGATACATCATTATTTTGGTTGCTACGTCCGACGGTAACTTCATTAACCGTTAATTGAGGCAACATTCCCTGAAAATCGGCTAGTGTTTTTTCGGTATTTTCATCGGCACTATATTCTTCAGTAATTTTAGTGGCAAATTCGGATGCCAGTGTTGCGCGGCGGCTATTTTCCCAATCAGTATTAACTTGTGTTTTTACTTCCACGAAATCACGCAATGTGCTGTCTAAGACGTTATCAACACTTAACATGTAAAATTTGTTTGATATACCTTCATAAAGTTTAAGTTCCATACCAACCTGGTTTTGAAATGAATAGTCAAGAAATTCGACAATTAAAGGCAGTTCGCTTGATGCTGTGCCGTCCGGTGTCATGCCTTCTATACTGACATTTGATACGGTTTTTAATGTTGTTTCGATAACATCTGCTATGCTATCAATCGGCGCACCAGCAGCAAGCTCATCATCAATAACGTTTCTAATATCAAATAGTGCATCAATTGCTCTGTCTATTTTAAGGTCGGAAATGATTTTTTCTTTCACATCTTCATAGGCTTCTGAACTACCGGCATTAATTGCGCTTAACTTGAAGATATAAACACCAAACCCTGTTTCAATTGTTGACGTGTAATCATTAAGAGCAGCAGAGAAAAGAAGGTCTGCTGCTTCTTCACCATATAGTTCTGAAAAATCAGTTCTGGACTGCGCTCCAAATGTGCTGTCCTCGGCGCTATCACCGGTTTTATCCATAATGACTTCTTCAAAAGTTTTTCCGTTTTGTAGCTCACTATAGGCAATGTCGGCTGCATCCTGATCATCCAGCAACATTTGTATGAAGCCACGTTCTTCTTCTTTTGTGAAATCGTTAATGCGCGTCTCGTAAGCGGCGAGCGCCTCTTCTTCGCTGATGTTGATTTTTTCTGCTATGTCATTGGCTGAAATTTCAAAATAACTGATGTCACGGTATTCAGGGGCCATATAATTTTCTGAATTCTCATCGTAATATGTTTTTAATATTTCATCATTCACTTCGCCAATACCAGTCATGGCACTCGCCGGTATAGCCAGAATTTCTGATGTTCTTTGCTCGGATGAAAATTTGGTAAGTGTTGTTGCGGTAATTTCCGGTGCTGAAATATTATTAATCAAACTTTGAATAAGTTGATTTCTTGCCATTTCATCTCTGAGAATATCTTCAAAGTCTCTGTTTGAAAATCCTTGTGAATTAACATATTGATCAAAAAAGCTGCGATTAAACTCTCCCGTTCCATCCTGAAAAAGCGGAATGCCCTCTATATACTGACGTAGGTCGTCATTTGATGCCCGTAGACCAAGGTTTGCCGTTTCAACATCATAAGCTTTAGTTTGGATGAGATTGGTAACCGCACGGTTGCCAAGGCCAATTTGAACGGCAATCTGTTTTGTTACAGCATCGCCAGCACTTTGTTGAAATTGCCTAAACTCATTATCAAATGATATGGCGAGTTCATTAGGTGTTATTTTTTCCTCACCCACTTCTGCTATTTCTCCTGATCCGAGTGAACTTAAAGGATCGCCAATCCCCCATAATGCAAAGCTAAAGATAAGGATCACGAGAAGGGCGCCTGCAAGCATGGAACCCATGCCTTTTCTAAAAAAGTCAAACATATAATAAGTTACCTGTTTCTAAACTATTCTTCGAGCTCACTATGGGCCCAATCAATATAATGGCGGCATAATAGGTATCTCACACTTTAATCGCAACCATAAAAGCGACCTAAATATGATAAACCGTATAGAAAAAATTGAAAATATCTGCTAGTCACTGAATTAAAGAACTTAAGAAGAAGGATGAAACCCGATATGACCGCCCCAAAAGCACTTGTTGCAGGCAACTGGAAAATGAATGGCCTTAAGGCCGCAGCTACTGAAATAGTTAAATTAAATGATCTGGTAAATGAAAATGGTGCCAAATGTGATGTTCTTATTTGCCCGCCATTTACATTGATCAGCACACTTATGGATTTAAGTGCCGACCATGTGGCTATAGGCGCTCAGGATTGTCATATGAATATGAAAGGTGCTCATACCGGGGATATTTCTGTGGATATGTTAAAAGATCTTGGTTGTGGTTATATTATTGTCGGCCATTCTGAACGCCGCGCCGACCATAGTGAAAGTAATGACGTCGTTAATGCCAAGGCGGTTGCCGCGCAATCTGTGGGAACGATAGCAATTATCTGTGTTGGTGAAACCATAGAAGAACGACAAGCGGGGAATGCTTTAAATGTTGTGACTTCACAGGTCACGGCGTCCATCCCAGCGGGGGCGACCACAGAAAACACCATTATTGCTTATGAGCCGGTCTGGGCGATTGGTACGGGGCATACACCAACCATAGGTGATGTTGAAGAAATGCATAATGCCATTCGCGAAGTGTTACTCGTTCGTTTTGGCGATAAAGCATCTGATATTAATATATTATATGGCGGCTCGGTTAAGGCATCAAATGCCCATGAACTAATGGCGGTTAAAAATGTAAATGGTGCACTTGTTGGTGGGGCGAGCCTTAAAGCGGATGACTTTTTTGGAATTATTTCTGCTTATGATGAAATAGGCTAATTTTATACTAGCCATAAAGTGATCTTTAGAGTAAAAGCCACTTGTAAATAACTTAAATGACGCTATTTATACTATTAGCAGAATTTTTAATGAGAGAGTAAATAAGATGCAAGAAGTTGTTCTTGTTATACATTTGTTGTTGGCTGTTGCCCTTGTAATAACTGTGTTATTGCAACAATCTGAAGGCGGTGGCCTCGGTATTGGCGGTGGTCAGGGCAGCATGATGAGTAATCGTTCGGCGGCAAATTTGTTGACCCGTATGACAACAATATTAGCGGGGTGTTTCTTTGTTACAAGTCTTGCTTTGGCATGGATGGCAAAACAAGATGCATCAAGTTCATCTGTGCTTGATGCTATTGCACCTGCTCCAATTGAGCAAACTGTTCCTGACGTGGAAGACAATAGTTCCACGCAAGTGCCGGTTTCAAACTAATTTATAGACGGTGCCTTTAGCGCCGTTTATTGTATATAAAAGATGTTTTAAGTTCGTATTTCTGGATTGTTAATAACCAATGACACGATATATTTTTATTACTGGTGGTGTGGTCTCCTCGTTAGGGAAGGGGTTACTATCCGCAGCTCTTGGTGCTTTGCTTCAATCAAGAGGATATTCCGTTAGATTAAGAAAACTTGACCCTTATATAAATGTCGATCCGGGGACGATGTCACCCTATCAACATGGGGAAGTTTTTGTTACCGATGACGGGGCGGAAACTGATCTTGACCTTGGCCATTATGAACGCTTTACTGGTGTTCCTGCTCGCCAATCTGACAATGTGACGACGGGCCGTATTTATTCCGATATTATTGCAAAAGAACGCCGTGGCGATTACCTCGGGGCAACCGTGCAGGTTATTCCGCATGTAACAAACGCCATTAAAGAGTTTGTAGTATCAGACGTGGGTGAAAATACTGATTTTGTTCTTTGTGAAATTGGTGGAACCATTGGTGATATTGAAAGCTTGCCTTTCCTTGAAGCATTAAGACAGCTTGGCAATGACATGCGCGGAAGATGTATATATGTACATTTGACGCTTGTTCCCTATATTGCGGCGGCGGGCGAGCTTAAAACAAAGCCGACCCAGCATTCCGTGAAAGAGCTTCGTAGTATCGGTATTCAACCGGATGTGCTTGTTTGTCGCACAGAGCATGAAATTCCCGATGCCGAACGCCGTAAAATTGCTCTGTTTTGTAATGTAGCAGAAAGCGCTGTGATTCAGGCTCTTGATGCTAAAAGTATATATGAAGTGCCGCTTAACTATCATGCTGAAGGGCTCGATATTGAGGTGTTAAAAGCCTTTAATATTGATCCGAAAGCGCATGAACCTGATTTAACCCGTTGGCTTGACGTATCTGACCGTGTGAACCAGCCGGAAGGCGAAGTAACCGTTGCTATCGTCGGTAAATATGTTCAGTTAAAAGACGCCTATAAATCATTATCTGAAGCACTGGTTCATGGTGGTTTTGCCAATAATGTCAAAGTTAATATTGAATGGATTGATGCCAAGGTATTTGAAGATGATAATGCCATGACCGAGCTTGAAAATGTTGACGGTATTATCGTGCCGGGCGGTTTTGGAGAGCGTGGTGTCGAGGGTAAAATTTCTGCCGCAAAATTTGCCCGTGAAAGAAAAATTCCTTATTTTGGAATTTGCTTCGGAATGCAGATGGCTTGTATTGAGACCGCACGAAATGTAGCGGGAATTGAAGATGCGAATTCAACCGAATTTGGCAACTGTGAAGCACCTATTGTTGGCCTTATGACCGAATGGGAACTTGACGGCGTGATCCATAAACGCGGTGAAAATGATGATAAAGGCGGCACAATGCGACTTGGTGCTTATGAAGCACATCTTGAACAAGGAAGTCATGTTGCTGAAATTTATGGTAATGAAATAATTTTTGAACGTCACCGTCATAGATATGAAGTGAACATCAATTACCGTGAAAAACTTGAAGATGCCGGACTTAAGTTTTCCGGTCTTTCACCGGACGGCAGATTGCCGGAAATCGTTGAATTAGCTGACCATCCTTGGTTTATTGGTGTACAGTTCCACCCAGAACTTAAATCAAAACCGTTTGATCCACACCCTTTATTTGCTTCATTTATTGAAGCTGCCCTGAACCAATCACGACTGGTTTAACAACACTAAGAGAATAATCATGACTGCTATTATCGATATCAAAGGCCGTGAAATCATTGACAGTCGCGGTAACCCGACCGTTGAAGTTGACGTAACGCTGGAAACCGGTGCCTTTGGCCGTGCGGCAGTACCAAGCGGTGCTTCAACCGGCGCCCATGAAGCGGTTGAACTTAGGGACGGCGGCAAAAGATATATGGGTAAAGGCGTAGAGCGCGCAGTGGAAGCGGTTAATGGTGAGCTTTATGACGCGCTTACCGGGCTTGACGCTGAAGAACAAATTATTCTTGATAATGCTATGCGGGAACTTGATGGTACTGAAAATAAATCACGCCTAGGGGCAAATGCCATTCTTGGTGTTAGTCTTGCCACTGCGAAAGCCGCTGCGGACGAGGCAGCAATGCCATTATATAGTTATCTTGGCGGGCCAAATGCCCATATCCTTCCGGTGCCGATGATGAATATTATTAATGGCGGCGAACATGCCGACAACCCGATTGATATTCAGGAATTTATGATTATGCCGGTTTCTGCTGGTAATATCCGCGAAGCCATTCGTATGGGTGCTGAAATATTCCATACGCTTAAAAAGGATTTGTCAGATGCTGGTCATAATACCAGTGTTGGCGACGAGGGCGGGTTTGCCCCCAACTTGAACGGTACAATAGACGCGTTTGATTTTATTATGAAATCCATTGAAAACGCAGGTTATAAACCAGGCGAAGATATTATGCTGGCGCTTGATTCTGCATCTTCAGAATTTTATAAAGACGGTAATTATGTACTTAGCGGCGAAGGCAAAACCTTAGACGCGGGCCAAATGGTCGATTATTATGTGGACCTTTGCAGTAAATATCCGATTTTTTCAATCGAAGACGGCATGGATGAAGATGACTGGGCCGGTTGGAAAGCACTCACTGATGCGCTCGGTGATAAAGTCCAACTAGTAGGCGATGATTTATTTGTGACTAATCCCATCCGCCTTAAAGACGGTATTGATCAAGGTGTTGCAAACTCAATCCTTGTTAAAGTAAATCAAATAGGCACACTTTCAGAAACCTTTGACGCGGTAAATATGGCTCACCGTGCTTCATATACATCCATTATGTCACACAGAAGTGGTGAAACGGAAGACGCAACTATTGCTGATTTAGCTGTGGCGACAAACTGCGGTCAAATATAAACAGGTTCACTGGCGCGCTCTGACAGGTTGGCAAAATATAACCAGCTTATTCGTATTGATGAATTGCTTGGCTCCGCTGCTGAGTATGCCGGGAAATCTATCCTTAGATAAATTAAGGTCGTTAATCACTAAAAAGTACAGGCAATATCACATGAGAGGTAGTGTTGCTTGTGCTTTGAACCGTCTATGTTATTTTTTTGGAAAAATTATCACAATCATGACTTGATCATTTGATTGAAAATTGTGTAACTTTAGTTAATCAATCTATAAATGATTTAGGGTGAAGTCACAAAATGATTAAAATGATAAAATGCGTTTTCTTATTTATGTTTATGATGTCAGGTTCCGTAGCATTATCACAGGAAAAAGTAGCACGTTTTGCTTTGGTAATCGGCAACAAAAATTATCAATTAGCCCCTCTGAAAAATTCAATTAATGACGCTGAAGCAATTGCAAAAAATCTAAGTAAGTTAAATTTCGATGTAAGTCTTATAAAAGACGTAACAAATCATGATCTTGAGCAAAGCATTATTAGATTTTATCAAAATATTTCTAATCGCAAAGAGAAAAAAGCAATTGCTGTTTTATATTATGCTGGTCACGCCATACAGATAAATCACCGTAATTACCTTGTGCCGTTAGATGTCAAATTTGGTGATAGTGATAAATTTATGTCGAGTTTATATGATTTAAATGATATTTTTGAAAAAATACCAGTGAGCTTTGGTTTGCAAAATGTTTTTATTCTTGACGCTTGGCGGGATAACCCGTTTGTGGGCGCTCAAGATGCTGACAGTGATGTAATTATATCAGATGGTCTAGCGCCACTGAGGGCGCCTCCCGGTACAATGATCGCTTATGCTACCGAACCGGGAAGTGTTGCATCTGATGGTGATGGTAAAAACGGTATTTATACAAAATATTTGTTAAAATATATTGCAGAAATGATTACCATCGAAGAAGTGCTTAAAAAAGTCCGTAGCGATGTTGCCCACGAAACCAATAACCAGCAAATTCCGTGGGAACATTCATCGTTGCTTGAAGATGTTTTTATTAATCCACCAAAGAACAAAAAAATCCCCAGCTTAATTACATTTTAAAAAACATAAGCAAGCCCAACATGTAATGAAGTAATGGTTTCATTTATGTTTTCAAAACGTAAGTTATTATAATCAATGTTTTGTTTGTAATCATTAATTTTAAATTTTGTCTGGAATAATAACTGACCAGATAATGGCATCGTCCAGGATAAAGCGTAACTTAATCCTTTAATTTTCCCTTTTACAATTCCTGTAAGGTCATCAAATTCTAGTTCATCATCCTCGTCAGGGTCATCAGTGTTTGCGCTGAAATTATTAGTAGCATTTAACATGGCATAAGCGACAGAAAAGTTTAAGCTACCGGCACGTTCAAATCGGTGAGTATATCCGACACCAAAATAAGGGCCGCTTTGCGAATAACTTTCATTTTGGGTGTCAAGGATGCCCTCATCTTCGCTATCTCTCGATGTAAAACTCATCTTTGTTTTTCCGGTTTTATAACCACCGAATACGGCCCAGTTTGGTGTGACATTATAGCCAAGTGTCACATCAATATCACTTCTTGATGCTTTACCTATATCTTCTTCTTCAGAAATATTGGCATCTTTTAATGTGAAGCCGGTATTAACAGATATTTGCCAATTATCAAGGGAAGCCGCTGCGGTAAAATTCGCACTTGGAAAGCTTATGTCATGATCCATTTTTTCAGGAAATGAAAAAGTGCTATACCCTAATGAAGATCCTAATATGAAATTTACATCTTTCAATGTATCGGCACTATGTGCGTTAGATATTGGTATAAAAACACCCAATGTTATTATTGTTATTTTTTTGATTAGCCCCTTTGAATTTGTCATTTCTTATTCCCATGTGACGTCTTGATTTGTGTTGTTAATATTATTCTTTAAAATTATCGCGTCATGAGCTATTCTAAGAAAAATTGAAATTAAATCAATGCTGTAAGCTACGAAAGGTGGATAAAATGGATAAAGTTTTTATTAATATGGTTTGTGTGGTTTTTACTTTAATATTGCTGCAAGTTTCTGCGCAGGCCCAGCAATCTGCACTAGAAAACCCTGACAAGGTTGAAAAAGTAAAAGAAACTAAAGACAAAACAGAAAATAAGCTTAAAGAAGAAACAGAGAAAAAAGCAAAATCAAGAGGATTTGATCCTTGTCTTGTTAATCCCAAACTGCCTGCCTGCAAGAACAGTCCATGAATTCAAGAGAAGAAAACCTACATATTGCAGAGGTAATTGGCGTATGGGTTACGGTTTTTACAATCTTGATTGGCGGTGTTTTCGCAGTAATACAATATGTGGAATTTAAAGAAGCACAAAGAATAGACCGCGCACTTGAATTTATTGATCGTTATCAATCCAATGGTTATTTTATTGATGCACGCATTAGAATTTCTCAAGCGCTTGATGATAATCTTCCGTCAATTTCAGAAATATTGAAAAATCCTGATTTTAATGACGATGAATTGTCCAAGAGTTATAATGCGGAAATACTCAAAATGGTGGATAAAGAGTCCCTTGGTACATCACTAGAACAATTGTTCAATTTCTATGAACAGTCACTTATGTGTAAAGATATGGGGCTTTGTGAAGCCATAGTCCTTGAGAGCTTTATTGATAATGACGCTGGATCATATACCAGAACTTTCTATCCGTTTATTTGTTCGTTACGAAAAGAATGGAATAATCCGGATGTTTTTGTCAGGGTGACAAATTTCTATATTGCGAGTTCTGAGGAACTGTGTAGTTAAGCTGCTATTATGTAATATTTATTATAATAGTTGCCTTGACATTTATCCTTAAAAGCACAACTTATCGAAGATAGATGAAATTCAAGGATATTCAGAATGTATGATTATGATTTTTTTGTGATTGGCGCCGGATCCGGTGGGGTGCGGGCGAGCAGAATGGCGGCAACATATGGCGCAAAAGTCGGCCTTGCGGAGGATTACCGCGTTGGTGGCACATGCGTGATCCGCGGCTGTGTGCCGAAAAAATTATTCGTTTATGCCTCTGAATATGCGGCACATTTTAAGGATAGTGCCGGTTTTGGCTGGTCAGAAGCGGAACATAGTTTTGATTGGAAAATTTTAAAAGCCAACAAAGACACGGAAATTGACCGACTTGAAGGCCTTTATGGTAAAAACCTTGATAATCATAATGTTGAGGTTATAAAAGCCCGCGGTAAAATGCTTGATAAGCACACCATTGAGCTTACGGATGCGAGTGGTTCGCGGACGATTACAGCAGATAAAATTCTTATCGCGACCGGGGCGTGGCCATCTTTTCCGGATATTCCCGGTATTGAACATGCAATTTCATCCAATGAAGTTTTTGAATTTGAGCAACTCCCTAAAAAAATTACAGTTGTTGGTGGTGGTTATATCGCCGTTGAAATGGCGGGGATTTTTAACGGTCTGGGCGTTGAAACATCGCTTCTTTATCGCGGCGAAGAAATTTTGCGCGGTTTTGATCTGGAAATTCGTGCCAAGTTGCGTGAAGAAATGATAAAAAAAGGTATTGATGTACGTATCCATACAAATGTTGACGAAATTATCCCAAGCGGTGATGAATATCTGCTTAAACTTTCGGACGGTAATGAAACGGTCACGGACTGTGTGATGTACGCCACCGGACGTCAGGCCAACACATCAGGTATTGGTCTTGAAGAAATTGGTGTTGAACTTAAGGATAATGGCGAGATAATTGTCGATAAATATTATAAATCAAGCGTCGATAATATTTTTGCAGTTGGTGATGTTATCGGAGGAATGCAGTTAACGCCGATCGCCATTAAAGAAGGCGCCGCCTTAACCGCCACGCAGTTTAACGATACGCCGACATTCGTTAATTATGATCATATCCCTACGGCTATATTCTCACAGCCGCCGATTGGAACGGTTGGTTTGTCTGAGGAAGATGCCCGCGAAAAATATGGCGATGATTTGCAAGTTTTCCGCAGCGAATATAAATCCATGAAATTTACGTTAGCAGGGCGCGATGAAAGATCATTGATTAAGTTATTGGTGGACGGCAAAACAGATAAGGTTATTGGCGCCCATATGATCGGGCCGGATAGCGCGGAAATTATACAGGGTATTGCCATCGCACTTAAAGTTGGTGCTACTAAAGCGCAGTTTGATGATACGGTTGCCGTACATCCATCATCAGCAGAAGAATTTGTTTTGATGAAGTAATGCTTTCATTATAAGGAAAAAAGCCTTATAGAAAGCATAGATACAAGATAAATTTAAGTGGAATAAAAACGATGAGCACGAACTGGAGTCCTGATAGCTGGAGATCAATGCCAATACGTCAGGTGCCGACATATCCCGATGCTAATAAACTGGCAGAAGTTGAAGCAGAACTTAGTGAACTACCACCATTGGTTTTTGCCGGTGAAGCACGCCGCCTTAAAAGCCAGCTTGGCGATGTTGCTGCGGGTAAAGCATTTTTATTGCAAGGCGGGGACTGCGCCGAAAGTTTTGCTGAGTTTCATGCTGATAAAATCCGTGATACATTTCGGGTTCTGCTACAGATGTCAGTGGCACTTACATTTGCGGCTTCGTGCCCGATCGTTAAAGTGGGCCGTATGGCAGGTCAATATGCCAAACCAAGAAGTTCGGATAGTGAAACAAAAGACGGTGTAATCTTACCGAGTTATCGTGGCGATATTATCAATGGCATAAATTTTGATGAAAAATCACGTATTCCTGATCCGGAAAGAATGATTAAGGCTTATAATCAATCTGCTTCGACGCTTAATTTATTGCGGGCCTTTGCACAGGGCGGATATGCCAATTTGCAGCAGGTTCATAAATGGAATCTTGAATTTGTCGGTACCGGTGAAGCCTTTGAAAAATATCAAGATTTAGCAGATAGAATTGATGAAGCACTGAGCTTTATGGAAGCTTGCGGTATTAATCCGAATAGTAAAGCCCTGCACAGCACAGATTTCTACGTCTCGCATGAGGCATTGCTGCTTAGATACGAAGAAGCCTTAACCAGGGTCGATAGTACAACAGGCGACTGGTATGATACATCAGGACATTTATTATGGATTGGTGACCGTACCCGTATTAAAGGCGAGGCCCATGTTGAATTTTTACGTGGGATTGGTAATCCGCTCGGCCTTAAAGTCGGGCCGACAACGAACCTTGATGAATTGATTGAAATTATTGATGTGCTTAACCCGAATGATGAAGCAGGGCGCATTACATTAATTTGTCGTATGGGCGCGGGCATTATCGAAGATAAACTGCCGCCAGTTATTAAACGCATCGAGGAAGAAGGTCGAACCGTTGTTTGGTCATCTGATCCAATGCACGGTAACACGATCACAGCGGTAAATGGTTTTAAAACCCGCCCGTTTGAAGATGTGCTTGCTGAAATTCGCCGCTTTTTCCGTATTCACCGCAGCATGGGAACATATGCGGGTGGTGTTCATTTTGGAATGACCGGACAGGACGTAACAGAATGCACTGGTGGCGCCGAAGCAATCACGGAAGAAAAGCTGGCCGACCGTTACCGCACCCACTGTGACCCGCGCTTAAACGCCAGTCAAAGTCTTGAACTTGCTTTCCTTATTGCGGAAAGTCTTAAGGAAGAACGTGTTGAACGCGCAAAAGAATTAAAAGCCGCCGCATCAAGTTAAAGTATCAAGTTAAAGAAGTAGATATGTTAGATGACCAGTGCATTAAAGATCGCCATAGCGACCATAAACCCCACCGTTGGGGATATTGACGGCAATGCTGAGCGTATTTTAAAAATACGTGCTGAAACACCTGCTGCTGATCTTATTGTTTATAGTGAACTGGTCCTTATTGGATACCCACCAGAAGACCTTGTCTTAAAGCCAGCCTTTCAACGTGATGCGATGGATAAGGCAGTGGAGCTTGCCGCCCTAACGAGTGACGGTGGCCCTGCGATGCTTATTGGCTCGCTTTGGATTGAGGGCGGTAAACTATATAATAGCTCGTTACTTCTGGCGGGCGGGACAATTTCAGCCATTCGTCATAAACATGATCTTCCCAATTACGGGGTGTTTGATGAAAAACGCGTATTTGCCAGTGGCCCATGCCCGGAACCAATAGAATTTAAGGGCGTTAAGCTTGGTGTTCTGACCTGCGAAGATTTGTGGTGGGAAGAGGTCACAGAGTATCTGTCCGGAAAACATAGTGATATTCTGATTTCCCTTAATGGTTCACCTTATGAAACCATTAAAGCCCATGACCGTTTTAAAAATGGTAAGGACCGCGTGACACAATCGGGTATTTCACTCATATATACCAATCAGGTTGGCGGGCAGGACGAGCTGGTTTTTGACGGCGAAGCTTTTGTCATGGATAAAAATGGCGAAGTCATAATCAGGCAACAAGCCTTTAAAGAATGCACCACCATGACCGAATGGAAATGTGTTGATGGAAAATGGCTTTGTGATGCACAGGAACAACCGTCAAAAAATGACCGCCTGACCGATATTTATCAGGCGATGATGATCGGCGTGCGTGATTATGTAAATAAAAACCACTTTCCCGGTGTGATCATCGGTATGTCCGGCGGTATCGACAGCGCGCTTACGGCAATTGTCGCGGTTGATGCACTTGGTGCCGACCGGGTTCATCTGGTGATGATGCCAAGCAAATATACCTCGGAAGAAAGCCTCATAGATGCTGCGGATGCGGCAAAGATGATGGGCTGTCGCATTGATAGCATATCCATTAACGACGGTGTAAATGCGTTTTCAAAAATGTTGGAAGGTTCATTTGCCGGAACAACACCAGACTTAACCGAAGAAAACCTGCAATCGCGACTTCGGGCAGTGACCCTTATGGCGCTTAGCAATAAATTTGGTAAAATGGTACTGACCACGGGAAATAAGTCGGAAATGTCAGTGGGTTATGCAACCATCTACGGCGATATGTGCGGTGGATATAATGCGCTTAAGGACATTTATAAACTGGATGTTTTTAAATTAAGCCATTGGCGCAATGAAAACCACCCTAGCGGTGGCCTTGGCCCAAATGGTCAGATCATGCCAGTGAACATCATTGAAAAACCACCAACGGCTGAACTAAGGCCTGATCAAAAGGATGAAGACAGCCTGCCGCCCTATGAAGTGCTTGATGATATACTTGAGTGTCTGATTGAAGGTGAAATGCGCACGAAAGATATTGTGGCGCGTGGCCATGAGGCGGAAACAGTTGCGCGTATTCAGCATCTGCTTTATATCGCAGAATATAAAAGACGACAGGCACCACCCGGTGTAAAGATAACAGAAAAGAATTTTGGCCGTGATAGGCGCTACCCGATAACAAACGGGTATAGAGACAAGAAAAATAATTAGGAATTCAATAATGTCCGAAAAAGTATCCGAAAAAGTAAAAGTAAGATTTGCCCCAAGCCCAACCGGGCTACTCCATGTAGGGAATATGCGAACTGCCCTTGCAAATTGGCTTTATGCACGCAAAATGGGTGGTGTGTTCTTCCTGCGTATTGATGATACGGATATTGGTCGTTCAACTAAAGCATATGAAGACGGTTTAAAAGAAGACCTACTTTGGCTTGGCCTTAACTGGGACGAGACAGCAAAGCAATCTGATCGGTTTGACCGTTATGACGCCGCCGTTGAAAAACTTAAAGCGGACGGAAGACTTTATCCTTGTTATGAAACCGC
>JAESUD010000272.1 GCA_016763335.1 Emcibacteraceae bacterium
AGCTCTCAACCAAGCCGTTCTGTATGGGCTTGCCTGGGGCAATATAATGCCAGTTAATATTGGTGTTCTGCTGCCATCTTAAAATGGCGTTGGAGGTCATCTCCGTGCCGTTGTCGCTGACAATCGTATGGGGCTTGTCACGATAATCAATCAGCTTGTCCAGTTCACGTGCCGCTTCGATTCTCATTTAAGCAGCCATTCGTTCAAAAGCCAAAGGGCTTTTCCAGCCTAATGCAGAATGCTTTCTCCTAGGCTTGTAAAATCCATTGATATATTCAAATATAGTAATTTCTGCCTGACGTCTAGTTTGCCATGTGTGTCTCCATATTAATTCAGCCTTAATAGTCTTAAAGAATGTCTCCATAGCAGCGTTATCATAACAATTTCCTTTGCCAGATATGGATATTTCAAAACCTGTTTGACGCAATCGTTTTTGATAATCATGTGAGCAATATTGGCTACCACGATCGCTGTGATGAATGCAGCCTTTAGGTGGCTTTCGTAAAGCAACCGCCATATCTAACGCACGTATCGCTAAATCTTTCTTCATGCGATTGCTAACTGACCAACCAATCACGCGGCGTGAATGTAAATCCAGCACAGCAGCAAAATAAAGCCAACCTTCACGTGTCCAAATATAACTGATACACGGAAAATAGATTCCTTAACGTACTATTCTGCCCCCTACCCAACTTGACCCCAGTAAGGGAGCTTTCAAAGTAAAAGAGCCAAAATTTCACGCAACCTGTATTCTTTTCAGAGTTCGATATATGGTTTGCTTGATGTTGTTTCTTGGCTGATGAGAGATGAAAAGTTAAATAAAGTAATTGGCAGGATAGGTGTTTTTGTTTTACAAATCTCACGCCCATATATTTCCCGCATCAAAGATGGGAAAAATATATGTGAGCCTTTGCGCTGCAAAGCCAAAATTGATGGTTTAAATGTGATCGAATTATGAAAAAAGTAGAACGTAAATGGAGTAGTTGGCCAAAGCCGTTTATCTGAAAAAACGTGCAGTATTTGATTACTCACCAGAGCTTCTCTCGGATATATCAACCCTTGGACTCATATACTCATTACCGGTGAAAACAGGCTAAAGCTTCTTAACGTAGGATTTAGCACTCAACTCAATTAGAGGCCTATTTGCTAAAGATATATTGCATCAATCAATAACTAAATTTGAATGGGATCGTTTGTTGAGAAGTAGTTTGTCTCCCTAATTATCGAGATTGAAAAAAATAAAGAATTGGAATATTTCGAAAATACTAGTATATTGTCAAAATATATGAAATCAAAAAAGGGATACATTAGGGATATGAAATTGAAGAGTCTGGTAATGAAAAAAAAAAGGTGCAGGAAACCAGCACCTTTTTTAACAAGCCGATTATTCGTCCACTCATAAGAGTAACTGCCAATATGATATCAACCTTTAATCAAACAAGTCGGATGTCCGTCCGTCCCAAAGGGATGACTGCCAACAATACCCGACTTTTCACCTCAAACAATAAGCTATATAGGGGAAATTGTCAATGAGTTTATCAGAAGAAGATTATAAATTTTTACATAATTTATTATCTGAAGAACGACTAAAATTGTTAGTTGATCTCACGGGTAGTGTAGAAAATGCCGTAAACTTTCATCAAGAGATTTTTAGACTGGGGACTTCCTTAATGGGAATTACTGGAATTATTGAATTAGCACTAAGAAACAGTGCTAACGACTGTTTGAGTGAACATTTTGGGAAGTCCGACTGGTTTTTAGAGTCTAATGCTAAATTTAAACCATCAGAAAAGGAACGGAGAAGTGTTAATATGGCATTAAACCATGCCAGAAGAGCTAAATATGCTAAATTAATTCAATCCGAAAAAAGAGATTTAATTAACCTAGCTTATCCCAATAACATTCCCGAAGGCATAAAAAAAGGTAAGCTACTGAATAAACAATTAGAGCAAATTGTTGTTAGTGAAGGTAAAGTAATTGCAGAATTAACAATAAATTTTTGGAAAGGACTGTATTCAAGTCGACATGCAGATTTATTGTGGAAGACCTCTTTAAAGAAAACTTTCCCAAATAAAAGCATAAACCGAGCTGAAGTTGCAGATAGTTTAGAAATAATTTATCAAACCCGTAATAGGTTAGCACATTTAGAACCAGTTTATGGTTGGAGAATGGATAGAGTTTTAGGTGCCATTGAATTTATTATTAAAAATTTAAAAAACAAAAATGTATCTAATGATTCCGGTCTCGTTAAAATTCTTAGAACTGAAATTGATGAGATTAAACTAAAATCAAAAGAATTTGATAAAAAAATTCTACAATATAAAGATAAAACCTGAATCCAAAGGTGTAAAAAAACACCTAGTTATTAGTAATCATTAGAGTTTAAAAAGTGAAATTTTTGAATTGATTCTTATAAAATAATAATTATATGATTTTCCGTTAGCTATGTAATCCATGGTTGTTTGAATGGTTGTCAGGTTTTATTGATTAATGTATAGATAGATTTGAAAGACTTATTAGTCAAAAAAATAGACACTTTAACGACATCGACTTAACATATGTATCACCCCGATATTACTCATAAAAAAAAAACTATAATTTTGACCATTTATTGGAGACTCGCAAAAAATTTCTTTGGATAGGCGAGGATAAGGTTGAGCGTGAGTATAATTGTTATATTAGGTATTCAAACCATTGTTATACTGAAGAAATAAAAAATGGTAGAGTAGAATTAGTCGATGATGTTATCTTTATAAAAAATAAAGTAAGAAGAGTTTTTTGTCCAGTGAGGTATGAAAACACTCAGGAAATTAACAAAATTTTATCAAATATTTTTGACAAGCCAAATATCAAAATAGGCGTCACTTCCAAAAATAATTGCCATGTTTTTAAGCTATACCATAACATCAAAAACAAAGACAAACTTTGTGTTTTCTTTAGCATTAAAAACAGAGGCTTAGCAGATATTACGACTAGAATTCATGATCTTAAGGTGACGGTAGAAAGTGCATATGTCAGGTCAAATAAAGTGACCGTAAAAGGCAACCAAATGCTAGGGAGAATTGCGGATAGAGTGATAAATAAAAGAAAAATATTGTAACCATCTCAAGTTCATCTGCTATATTTTGCTTAGAGACCGTATAAAAAAAGGGCAGCACAAGGCCACCCTATTAATAATACTCGACACTATCAAATTTATATATCTAATAAATCCACAGCCATAAGCAAGTGATTAAAACTCTGTTTAATGATATTAGGACTATTGGTGTTAAAACCTTAGTCGATCTGCCCTAACAAGCCGAATATACTATGACTTTAAATCCGTGTCAAATTAACTACAGTAAATAGCATGTCCTTAGGACATGCTATTTACTGTAGTACTGCAAGTCAAGAAAAAAATGAAATGATGTCTTGACTTGCAGGCATCAGTGACCTACATTGCGTCCTAAGGACGCAATGTAGGTCACTGATGCCTGCAAGTCAAGACATCATTTCATTTTTTTCTTGACTTGCAGTACTACAGTAAA
>JAESUD010000273.1 GCA_016763335.1 Emcibacteraceae bacterium
ATTAACAAAAATCGCCCGGGTTTGCGACCAAAGTTCTTCCATCCCCGCTTTGACACTGCCCGATACGGATTGATAAGTGGAAACCACACAGCGTTTGATTTTCGCGGCATCGTGCAGTGGCTTAAGCGCCACCAACATCTGTGCCGTTGAACAGTTCGGATTAGCAATAATATTCTTTTTTGTATAATTTTTAATCGCCTTCGGGTTTACTTCCGGTACGATCAAAGGAACATCCGGGTCCATACGAAAATGGGAGCTGTTATCAATAACAACACAGCCTGTTTTGCCGATTTTTACAGCCCATTTTTTAGAAACCGCCCCGCCAGCAGACATAAGGGCAATATCCGTACCCCTAAAATCATAATCATCCAGACATTTGCATTTTATTGTCGTATCACCAAAAGTCACTTCCTGACCAAGGGATTTACGCGACGCCAAGGCGACAACTTCTGATGCTGGAAACTCGCGTTCGTGTAATATATTAAGCATTTCACGGCCAACATTACCTGTTGCACCGACAACGGCCACTTTATAGGACATTGTTTTCTCCAATAAATTAGTTATTTAATTTTGTTAAGGCGTCCAGTATATGACCACCCATTTCGCTTGTTGATACTTGGGTTTTTCCCGGCTGCATAATGTCTGCCGTTCGAATGTCATTCTTTAGGACTTCATTCACCGCATCTTCAATTAAGGCGGCTTCATCACTACAATCATATGTATAACGAAGGGCCATAGCGAAACTTAAAATAGTCGCAATCGGGTTTGCAATACCTTTTCCGGCAATATCGGGTGCACTACCATGAACCGGCTCGTAAAGCGCGCCTTTACCCGCTTCACCAAGTGACGCGGACGGAAGCATACCGAGCGACCCCGTTAACATGGCGGCGATATCACTAAGCATGTCACCAAAAAGATTATCAGTTAAAATCACATCAAACTGTTTTGGAGTTCGCACTAGCTGCATGGCGCAATTATCGGCATACATATGGTCTAGCTTGATATCGGAATAATCTTTGGCGATTACGTTTACTTCTTCGCGCCACAGTAATCCGCTTTCCATCACGTTTGCTTTTTCAACGGATGTCACGCGACCACTGCGTTTTCTTGCCAGATCAAAGGCCACATGTGCGACGCGGTGAATTTCATAGGTTTCATAAACTTGCGTATTAACACCCCGGCGTTGGCCGTTGCCTAATTCTTCAATGCCACGTGGTTCACCGAAATAAACACCGCCGGTTAATTCGCGCAGGATCATAATATCAAGACCGCTAACCAGTTCCGGCTTCAAGCTTGAGGCATCGACCAGTGGTTCAAAACAAAGCGCCGGGCGCAGATTTGCAAATAAATTAAGTTCTTTGCGCAGTTTTAGAAGACCCGCTTCCGGACGTTTATCATAATCAACACCGTCCCATTTCGGACCGCCAACGGCGCCAAACATAACCGCGTCAACGGCTTTTGCCTGTGCCAATGTATCATCATGCAGCGACACACCATATTCATCATAGGCGCGGCCGCCAACATGACCCTCGGATATATCAAATTTAATATCGCGATTTTCGTCGAGCCAGCTAATAACCCGCTTCACTTCTTCCATTACTTCCGGGCCAATACCGTCGCCCGGCAGAATTAACATACTGTGTGTTTTACTCATTTTATTTCTCTATTCATAAAGCCAGGGTTGCTGAATTTTTTGTTGTTGTTCGAAGGCTGTAATTTTTTCATCTTTTTCAATAGTAAGGCCAATATCATCAAGACCATTAATCAGGCAATGCTGACGGAAACCATCAATTTCAAATTTAATCACATCACCGTCCGGACGGGTGATTTCCAGATTTTCCAAATCAACGGTAAAAATAGCATTAGCGCCGCGCTGGGCATCTTTCATTAAATCATCAATAATTTCTTGCGGTAATTTTATTGGCAAGATACCGTTCTTAAAACAGTTGCCATAAAAAATGTCGGCAAAACTTGATGAAATAATGCATTTAAGACCAAGGTCTTTTAAGGCCCACGGCGCATGTTCGCGACTTGAACCACAGCCAAAATTTTCACCGGTAATAAGGATTTCCGCATTTCTATAGGCCGGTTGATTTAAAATAAAATCATCCCGTTCCGAGCCATCATCATGATAACGAATATTGGAAAATGCATATTGGCCAAGACCCGATCTTTCGATGGTTTTAAGATGCTTTTGCGGAATGATCATATCAGTATCAATATTAATCATTGGAAGCGGCGCCGCCACGGCGCGAATGCTTTTAAACTTATCCATCCTAAAGCTCCCTTATATCTGTTAAGTGACCCGTAATGGCCGCTGCAGCCGCCATAGCCGGGCTTACAAGGTGAGTACGGCCCTTTGCGCCCTGACGGCCTTCAAAGTTTCTGTTCGAGGTCGAGGCGCAGCGCTCATGAGGTAAAAGCTTATCGGCATTCATCGCAAGGCACATTGAGCATCCCGGCTGCCGCCAGTCAAAGCCCGCTTCAATAAAAATTTTATCAAGCCCTTCCTGTTCGGCTTGCAGTTTTACCAGTCCGCTACCCGGCACAATCAAAGCTTCAACGCTATCCGCCACTTTGCGGCCTTTGGCAACTTCGGCAACCGCGCGCATATCTTCGATACGACCATTGGTGCATGATCCGATAAAGACTTTATCGACAATTAAATCCGTAAGCTTCTCACCAGGTTTAAGACCCATATATTCTAGTGCGCGCTCGACGGAGGCTTTCTTCTCAGGATCACTGATATTTTCAGCACTTGGCACAACACCTGTAATCGGTAAAACGTCTTCCGGGCTGGTGCCCCATGTTACCTGCGGCACAATTTCAGTAGCATCGATAAATACTTCTTTATCATATTTCGCGCCCGGGTCTGATTTCAAGCCATTCCAATAATTAACGGCCATTTCAAACGCCGCCGCCTTGGGAGCCTTTGGCTTGCCTTTGACATAATCATAGGTGGTTTGATCTGGTTCAATAAGTCCGGCGCGCGCGCCAGCCTCAATCGCCATATTACAAACGGTCATGCGTCCTTCCATTGAAAGGTTACGGAATGTTGATCCTGTGAACTCAATCACATAGCCAGTACCGCCAGCGGTGCCAATATTACCGATAATCGCAAGGGCGAGATCTTTGGCGGTTACCCCTAACCCAAGATCACCGTCAACATTTATGCGCAGGTTTTTTGAGCGCTTTAAAATAAGCGTCTGCGTTGCCATGACATGTTCAACTTCGGACGTACCAATGCCAAAAGCAAGCGCGCCAAATGCGCCATGCGTTGATGTATGACTATCACCGCAGACAATTGTTGTTCCGGGAAGGGTAAAGCCCTGCTCCGGCCCAACAATATGGACAATGCCTTGGCGGGCATCCATCATCGGAATATAATCAACATCAAATTCTTTACAGTTACGCTCAAGCGCATCAAGCTGCGTTTTGCTTTCAATGCTATCAACGCGGGTTTCCCTATCCTCTGTTGTCGGCACATTATGATCCGGCACAGCAAGGATCGTTTCCTTGCGGCGTAACGGGCGACCAGCCATTCTTAAGCCCTCAAATGCTTGCGGGCTTGTCACTTCATGAATGATATGTCGGTCGATATAAATCAGGCTATTGCCGCTTTGCTGTTCTTCAACAATATGGGCATCCCAAATTTTATCATATAATGTGCGCGGACTTGTCATCGCTTTTCCTGTTTAAAATATTTTACTTTTGAAACGCAAAAAATGAGGCCCCGTTACCCGAGCCTCATTATGCTGGAGGCTCTGATATTAAAGCCTCGAATTTATTTAGACGGTCAGGTCTTATTTCGCAGACTTTTTATGCCAATCCGTTTTTTCAGCAATACGGGCTTTTTTACCGCGCAGGCCACGAAGATAATAAAGTTTCGCACGACGAACACGGCCGCGGCGAATCACTTCGATGCTATCTACGTTTGGTGAATATAACGGGAATACACGTTCCACGCCTTCACCATAAGAAATTTTACGCACCGTAAACGAACTATTCATCGCACGGTTAGTACGCGCAATACACACGCCTTCATATGCCTGAACACGTTCACGCGAGCCTTCAACGACTCTCACGCTAACTTTCAATGTATCACCAGGGGCAAATTCAGGGATTGTTTTGCCTTCTGTTAATTGAGCCATTTGCTCGTTTTCTAATTTTTCAATTATATTCATAATATTTTTCCTTGTACGGCGGCTCTTTTAAACAACTTTGAACCATAATTCAATATCAATCATCACTTTTATTGTGACTATATTTTTTCCACAAGTCCGGGCGTCTCTCTTTTGTCAGATTTTCTGACTGTGCTTGACGCCATTTCTTAATTTTTTCGTGATGTCCTGATAACAAAACATCGGGTACTTCAAGTCCTTCCCACATTTGTGGTCGGGTATATTGCGGGTATTCTAAAAGCCCGCTTGTAAAACTTTCTTCCTGTAGCGTGTCCGGCTCGCCGATCACACCTGGAATTAACCGCACCACTGCATCCATAAGCATCAGCGCCGCTAATTCCCCGCCGGAAAGAACAAAATCACCAAGAGAGACCTCCTGTATTTTACGCTTTTCCAGCACCCGCTCATCTAGGCCTTCAAATCGGCCGCAAATCAGCGTTATTCCTTTTTTACCAGCAAAGTCATGAACCATTTCCTGATCCAGTTTTTTGCCGCGCGGTGACAAATATATCAAAGGCCAGTTATCATCGCTAACCCCGTCTGGTCGTTTATCTTGTGCCGCATCAATGGCACGGTCCATAATATCTGCCCGCATCACCATCCCCGGGCCACCGCCAAATGGCGGCGCATCAACGGAACGGTGTTTGTCCAAAGCATGGTCGCGAATTTGCATCACATCCATGCTCCATAATTTTTTATCCAGCGCCTTTCCCGCAAGGGAAAGACCCAAAGGACCCGGAAACATTTCAGGAAAAAGTGTAAGAATTTGTGCTTGCCACATGTTCCTATCCCTTTTCTAAATCTGTTTCCGTTTTTTCAAAAGCATCGCGGTTTATAATAATATACCCCGCTTCGATATTAACCTCAGGAATAATTTTTTCAGTAAAAGGATACATTTTCTTTCCTTTTTCCGTTTCCAGATTAACTTCGACAATATCGCCGGCTCCAAAGTTAAAAACACCATCCACTCTGCCAAAAAAATCACCATTATGATCTTTGGCATTCAGACCTATTAAATCTTCAAAATAAAATCCGTCTTCTTCTTTAATCTCAGGCAACTTTGCACGGTCAATATATAGCTCAGTCCCCTTAAGGGCATCAGCCATATTGCGATCATCCACTCCTTCGAGCTTAATAGCAACACCGCCTTTGACATTATGAAGAATTTTAACCTCAAACAGTTTTCCTGTCGGAAACTCACGCCCGAATAAGGTTACCGGACCATATTCTGAAATTGATTTTATATTTTCAGTAAAGGCCTTAAGTCGAACCGCCCCCTGCACACCCGCAGCACCAAATATAACGCCCAGACAAACCATGTCTGCGCGGTCATTTGGTGAACTTTGTTTGTGAAGGGCGGTGTTCATGATCCTTAAGCGCCTTCTTCTTTTGTTTCTTCTTCAGCCGGAGCAGCTTCTGCTGGAGTTTCTTCAACAACAACTTCTGCTGGTGCTTCTGCAGCGGCTTTAGCTTCAGCAATGGCAGCCTTTTCAGCTTCTTTCGCTTCTGCTACGGCTTCTACAGCTGCGGCAGCTTTTTCTTTTTTCTCTTCAATACGCTCAAGCGCTTTTTCACCCGGTTTTCCTTTATTCGGGTTATTGCGTGCTTCGCGCTTTAAAATACCGGCGGCATCAAGAAAACGGGCAACACGGTCTGTTGGCTGTGCGCCTTGACCGAGCCAATATTCAATACGCTCAACATTTAATTTAATGCGGTCTTCATGATCTTTTGGAAGAAGCGGGTTATGTGTGCCAACTTTTTCGATATATTTACCATCACGAGGAGCGCGTCCATCCGCAACAACAACACGGTAATAAGGACGTTTTTTTGCACCACCACGTGCCAGTCTAATTTTAACAGCCATTTAATTTTCCTTTAGCTTATTTTAATTCGGTTAATTCATATTCAGATGGATTGCTTATTTGAAAAGCAAACCTTCCAAACTCTTTATTTCGGAAGCAAGCCTTCCATTCCGGGCGGCATTTGTCCGGGAAGCGGCATCCGCCCCCCGCCTTTGCCTAATCTCTTCATCATTGTTGCCATCTGCTTTTGCATTTTCATCAACTTGTTGACTTCTTGAACCGTCACACCTGCACCAGCGGCAATTCTTTTTTTGCGCGATGCGTTCATCAGTTTCGGGCGTGAGCGCTCTTTTGGTGTCATACTGTTAATGATGGCTTCCTGCCTAAGCAGTATTTTATCATCTATATTTGCGGCGGCCATTTGTTTTTTCATCTTACCAAGGCCGGGAAGCATGCCTAATATGCTGCTCATGCCGCCAATTTTTTTCATTTGACGAAGTTGGGAACGCAGATCTTCAAAATCAAACATTCCTTTCTTCATCTTTTTCATCATGCGTTCGGCTTCATCAGCCTCGATGGTTTCTGCTGCTTTTTCAACCAGCGAAACCACATCGCCCATTCCAAGAATTCTAGAGGCGACCCGTTCCGGATGAAATTCTTCCAGATCGTCTATTTTTTCACCAACACCGATAAGTTTGATCGGTTTGCCGGTTACGGCCCGCATACTAAGCGCAGCACCACCACGACCATCGCCGTCCATGCGGGTGAGGACCACTCCCGTTACCCCAAGCTGATTACCAAATTGCTCAGCAACATTTACGGCGTCCTGCCCGGTTAACGCATCAACAACCAATAATGTTTCATGCGGATTAACCGCATTTCGAACGGCTATTACTTCTGCCATTAAAACCTGATCAACATGAAGACGACCGGCAGTATCAAGCATTACAACATCAAAACCCTGTAACTTCGCTGCGGTGATCGCCCGCTTGGCAATATCAACCGGCATTTGTCCGACAATAATTGGCAACGTAGCAACATCAATTTGTTCGCCGAGAATTTTCAGTTGTTCCATCGCCGCAGGACGCTGAACATCCAATGAGGCCATGAGGACTTTTTTGCGTTCTTTATTCTTGAGTCGTTTGGCAATTTTAGCAGTCGTCGTGGTTTTACCAGAACCCTGCAACCCAACCATAAGCATCGGTACGGGGGCCGGTGCGTTTAAATCAATTGTGCTGGCGTCACCACCAAGCATTTCCACCAACTGGTCATTGACGATCTTAACAACCATCTGACCCGGGGTTACTGATTTAACGACATCCTGACCAACGGCCTTTTCTTTTACTTTGGCAATGAAGTTTTTAACAACCGATAAGGCAACGTCCGCCTCAAGAAGCGCGAGACGTACTTCACGCATAGCTTCATCAACATGGGTCTCGCTAAGCGCGCCACGTCTTTTAAGCTTATCAAATATACCGCCAAGTTTATCACTTAAACTATCGAACATATGTTTCTCTATTTATCAGTTGCCAATATTTATCAAACGAATTTTTCATAACAAAAACGCACCAGTGGGCGAACCTTCGCTGACTGGTGGGTATCCTTGGACACATAATTATGCTTCATCCATTTGGGAACGTGCGGAAAATATGAGCATTTGGCACAAGAGTCAAGTTCTTGTTTACGCATTCCTTAAAAAATGTAATAAGTTTCCATCAAAATCAACAAAATGACCATTGGATATTTAACGAATGACCCTTAATCGGATTAAACTTTATATAAGCATACTGATAGTAACAATTCTTTCACTCAATACTATCCATGCCAAAGCGGGCGTAGACGGAAGTCCCTTTGAAGGCAGCTATCTCGGATTTGTAACAACAAAATCGACTTTTGCCGCAGTTGGCACACTTGGGCAATTTGATGATTCAGACAATCCCAGCATTTTTAATTCAATTGCTAGCACAACTTCCAAGAATAGTTATGGCGGAGGTTTCTTTGCTGGGTATGGTTTAAAATTCGGGTCTCTATATACCAGCGCCGAAGGTGCTTTTATTATCGACAAGGGAAACACTATCTTTAGTGATGGCACGAATACTATAAAATTTGCAAAAAGCAATACACTTGACCTTAACCTGAGAGGCGGGATGGAAATTTCTGACAGAGCCCTTGTTTTTGCTCTTATAGGATATTCAGGTACAAACATAAAATCCGACGGCATCAATGGCAGGCAAAACAAAGATGCCGGTGGAATAAATTATAATAAAAGACTAACCAGCTTTCGTTATGGTGCCGGTATTGAAGTAGCCATATATGAAAATATTGCCATTAGAGCAGAATATACGCGTTCTATAATTGGTAGTGATATTTATATTGACGGTTCAGACCTGTTTTCAATAAAACCTAAAACCTCTCGCATTATGTTTAGTGTTGTTTTACATATGTATTAATCTTGATAATAAAATTATCAACAATTAAGGGCTAAGGGGTCAATGAAGAAAATCGGAATCCGCAATTTCAACATGCTGTTAGGCATGGTGCTTTTTACCATTATGATTTTATTACCAGCACCTGAAAGTATGAGCGATAACGCTTGGAGCGTTGCTGCTGTCATCGTACTTTTAGCATACTGGTGGTCATCTGAAGCACTCCCTGTTCCCATTACCTCTTTGCTTCCGATTGTTATGTTTCCTCTTCTTGGTGTATCTACAATCGGCGCGGCGACAGCACCTTATGCTGCCCCGACCATATTTCTTTTGATGGGTGGTTTTATTATGGCTACGGGTCTTGCAAGATGGAATCTCCATCGCCGTATCGCCCTGATGGTCCTTGTAAGGGTTGGTAATAGTCCGACGGCGCTGATAGGCGGCTTTATGGCAGTTACGGCCATGATCTCTATGTGGATCAGCAACACGGCTAGTACATTAATGATGCTTCCAATTGCCCTTTCTCTTGCCAGCGAAATTGTTAAAGAACGTAACGAAAAAACAAACGGCTTTCTTCTTTGCCTAGTACTTGGGGTTGCTTACGGTGCGAATATCGGTGGCTTCGGCACCCCTATCGGAACCCCGCCAAATTTGCTTGTGATCGCCTTCATGAAAGAAAACTATGGCATCGATGTTAGCTTCTTATCCTGGATGCTTATCGGTATTCCAGCAACATTGATCATGTTGCCAATTGCCTGTTTTGTCCTTACAAAATGGGCCCATCCGTTTGAACTAGATGAAAATTCAATTGCTCATGAGTTGCTACAAAAAGAGCTTGACGAAATGGGACCCATGAGCGTTCCTGAAAAAAGAATGGCTATGCTTTTTGCTTTTATTGCCTGCGCGTGGATTTTCAGGACACCGATACAAAAAAACCTTGAAATAATGCTGTGGCTTAGTGACGCCCTTATTGCCGTTGCCGGTGCGATGCTCATGTTTATGTTGCCGTCTGGATCAAAAACCGAGAAACATTCCACACTTCTTGATTGGAAAACGGCGGATAAAATTCCTTGGGGAGTTTTGCTTTTATTCGGTGGCGGTTTAAGCCTAGCTGCTGCGGTAAAAACATCTGGCCTTGCCATCTGGATTGGCGGCGAGCTTGCGATCATTGGCACCTATGATTTAATTCTCATTATATTTATTCTGGTTACCATTGTTGTTTTCTTAACGGAATTGACCAGTAATACTGCGACAACCGCTACATTTCTACCAATCCTCGGTGCCCTAGCTTTGGCAACCGGGCTTGATCCGATGATATTATTTGTGCCCCTTGCCATATCGGCAAGCTGTGCGTTTATGTTGCCCGTAGCGACGGCGCCCAATGCGGTAATTTATTCAAGCGGTCAAGTTTCGATACCACAAATGGCGACCGCCGGATTTAGAGTAAACCTGTTTGCCATATTTGCCATTACCGGCATTAGTTACCTTCTGGTTCCAATTGTTTTCGGATAAATATTGGATTTATAACAGAATCAGTCCATATAGAGCATTATGAGCAATACAAAAGTCATTACATTCGGCTGTCGGTTAAACACGTACGAATCAGAAGTTATCAAAAGCCACGCCGCAAGTGCGGGGCTTGATAACACTGTGATATTCAATACCTGTGCCGTAACCGCAGAAGCCACAAGGCAGGCCAAGCAATCGATCCGCCGTGCCCGCCGCAATAACCCTGATGCCAAGATCATCGTTACGGGATGCGCGGCGCAAATTGATCCCAAGCAATTTTCAGACATGGAAGAAGTGGATCAAATCCTTGGTAACGAAGAAAAACTCAGTGTAAAAAATTATCAAGATTTTGGTATCTCAAAATCGCAGCGGGTAAGCGTCAATGATATTATGTCGGTTAAAAAAACTGCCCCGCATCTCATTGAGGGTTTCGAACAACGCTCACGCGCCTTTGTTCAGGTGCAAAA
>JAESUD010000274.1 GCA_016763335.1 Emcibacteraceae bacterium
ACCCACGTTCTGAATGATGGTCAAGTTTGAAACTGCGAAATCAAGAAAGGCGAACTGTACGTCGCTCCATTTTAAATAATAAAATGCGCCATTAAATCGGACACGATTATCGGCCCAGGTCGTTTTCCAACCAAATTCATAGTTATCAATGTTATCTGGCTCATAACTTGGAATACCAGGCACCCGAGCACGGTTAACGCCACCAGGACGAAATCCTTGTGAGAAAGTCGCATAGACCATTTTATCATCATCAATGGTATAGCTTGCATTCGCCTTAAAAATTTGACCAGTACCTTTTTGTTCATCATCAAGAATTTTTGTATCAAAACACGGATATTGAGGTGTGCCGCCACTATTTGGCGTGAACACGCCATTAACAGTTGATCCGGTACAATGACTTAAAAACCCGTTGAAACCAAAGAGTGAGTTTCGATATTTATAGAACCGTACTCCGCCGAGAACCGTTAGTTTATCCGTGACATCAAACTCAATTTCACCGAAGGCCGCCCAGTCACGGTCTTCACGGACTTGTTTGGTTTGCCATACGGTATGGCCATTTTCAATTACTGAAATTGCCGTATCCGAATCCGGGACAAGCCATTGAAGGTCAAAATCATGCTTCTGTTTTTGGTAAAATACACCGGCAATCCCGCGAACACGGTTTTCCGCAGGTGTTGTCACACGAAGTTCATGACTTTGACGTTTGAAAAATTCGTCCCCCGTTAATCTTTGATTTGGGTTTGCACAAGTTACACCATCGGCATTATAATAAAGGCAGCTAGAACCGGATGCTCCATACAGATCTTCGAGATATTCAGAATAGCCAACATAATCACCTTGGCTTTCAAGGTGACGGTCCAAGTAGGCGGCAGCGTAAACAAAACTAAGGCCGCTGATGTTTCCTTCTACTGTTAATGATGCCTGATACCAGTTTTCGTCATAACTTTCAGGATTAAATGACGCAGTATTTAAATCGCCAAACAAGTCAGGGTTATGGGTATATGTACCGTTTGATTCTTGTTTCTGATAGACAATTCCTGGTGTTACCAGCCAATTTTCATTGAGATCCAGTGCTAATAGAGCACGCCCCCCAGTCGTATTAGTATTGTTATAGTTTTCTTCAACAAGAGCAGAGTTATCTATTGTGATGCCACTGGCACCAAAAGTAATGCTGTGTGGCACATTATCAATATAGCCACCGTCTCTTTCGTGCCAACCAACTAACCTGATCGCTGCATTATCAGCAATAGGGAAGTTTGCAAAAGCCTCTAGTGTTCCACCGACTTCACCGTCTTTAATAACATTCCCTGCTACATCATACCCGGCTTGGAATTCACCAAGAACCGGTTTGTTTGTGATAATACGCAAAGTTCCAGATTGGCTACTAGCACCAAACAGAGTTCCTTGTGGTCCAGAAAGAGTTTCAATACGGGCAATATCATACATATGCAGATCAAGAATATTTGCAATTGTCGTGATTGGTTGTTCATCAAGATATACGCCAACACTGGGCATGGAACCAGAATGAACACCGTCACCACCACTGGCTATACCGCGCATATATAGATTGCCGGCACCCGGTCCGCTACTTTCAAACGAAATAGTAGGCAGAAAATGAATATAATCATCAAAACTATTGATGTTCAAATCTTCCATTTGTTTATTTCCGAGCACATTCAGTGACATGGCCACGTCTTGAAGGTCAGAAGTACGTTTTGTTGCTGTGACTATGATAATGTCATCGTTAGCATTATCGCCGGCATCCTGAGCATATGCAGGTCCAGTTGTTAAAGCCCCCGACACAAGAATTGTCGATGCTAGAAGAGCTGATTTGGTGTAGATTGATTTTGTCATCTGAATTACCCTTTAATAAATAAATTAAAATAAAGTAAAGCAAAGCTGTCTTGCTTGTGGTTGTTTAATAACTATTTTAAACTACTTTTAGACTCATTTATTAAAGTTATGTTACAAAAACATAATTGTAAAAAAAAGAAATAAATTAGCCAACCCTTATATATCTATCATGCATTTGTTGAATTACTTGTCATGAAATATTTTATTAATTAAGATGTTTGAAAATATTAGGAAAAACCAAAATGGAACATGCGGACTCGCAAGGAAATTTAAAAACAGCGTTGCAACATGCAGCTAGCCTCCTTTATAAAAAACCTGAACTTGCAGAAGAGCAGGCATTGGAAATTCTTAAAACGGCACCTGATTTTGACCCCGCAATACATATTCTAGGGGCGTCGTACCGTTTACAAGGTAAAATGGAAGAAGCCCTTGAAGTTATAGTTCCACTTGCAAAACGGCTGGAAAAATCAGCACCTATACTACTTGAACTTGGTCTATGTTTTATGGCTACGGGTAGGGTTCGTGATGCGATAAAAACAATGCGCAAGGCAGTAAGTTTAACACCGGGGCACAGTGAAACCTGGCGAAACCTAGCTATTTTATATGATCAGGTAGAAGAGAAAAACAACGCTTACAAAGCCACGCAAAAATATTTGGATATCCTAAGTAAAAATATTGAAATAACCGAGGTGGCAAAATTATTTGATGACGGTAAAATTGCCCAGGCAGAAACCTTAACTCGAGACATCATAAAGAAACAGCCGACTGATGTTGTTGCGATGCGATTGCTAGCGGAAATTGGTCTTAAAATTGGTCGACTGGAAGATGCAAAAAACCTTCTTGAATATTGTGTGGAACTCGCACCTTTTTATGATCATGCACGGCATAATTATGCTGTCTCTCTCTACCGGAAGCAAAAGTTAGAAGAGGCGATTAAGCAAATTGAAATATTGCTTGAGCGCGACCCCGACAATTCCAATTATTTTGTATTGTTGGCTGCTATCTACGCACGAAAGGGTGATTTTGAACCTGCTCTTAAAATCTATGAAGATATATTAAGTAAGAAACCTGAGCAGGGAAAATTGCAGCTTAGCTATGGTCATACCTTAAAAACCGTGGGAAGAATAGACGACGCGATTAAGGCATACCGCACTTGCATTAAAGTGAATTCAAATATTGGAGAACCATACTGGAGCTTGGCCAACCTTAAAACATTTCACTTCGGCGATGAAGACCTTGAAAACATGTTAAAACAGGTTATCCCTGAAGGAGGTGATCCTGATGATCAAGGGCATTTAGCCTTTGCTATCGGCAAGGCGTATGAAGACCGCAAGAATTTTGATAAGTCGTTTGAGTTTTATCAAAGGGGTAACGCCATTCGTCGGCTTCATCACCGTTATGATCCCAAGATCAATATTTATGATACAGTTAGGCAGGTCAAATTTTTTGATCACGCTTTTTTTACCAAACGTAAAGGGCAGGGATGCCAAACTTCTGATCCAATTTTTATCGTCGGCTTGCCGCGAGCAGGGTCAACATTACTTGAACAGATTTTAGCCAGTCATTCTCAGGTAGAAGGTACCTCGGAACTCACAGATATAATTGCACTAACAAGAAAAATCGGTGATAAGAAAAATATAAGGGCTGTGTCAAAATATCCGGAAATTCTTTCTGACATGATAGAAGAGGATTTCAAGGAACTAGGCGAAAGTTACATCGAAACTACGCGAGTACAACGCAGTAAGACACCATATTTCATTGATAAGATGCCAAATAATTTTAAACATATAGGTCTCATACATTCGGTTTTACCCAATGCTAAAATTATTGATGCTAGGCGACATCCGATGGGGGGGTGCTTTTCCGGATTCAAGCAATTATTTGCTAATGGACAGTCTTTTAGCTACAGCCTTAGTGACATCGGGCTTTACTATCGGGATTATATCAAACTTATGGACCATTGGGATGAGGTGTTACCGGGTCGGGTTCATAAAGTTCAGTATGAAGAGATGGTTTCCGATACAGAAAATCAGATCCGTATGTTGCTAGAATATTGTGGACTTGAGTTTGAAGAAGCGTGCCTGCGGTTTTATGAAACAGACCGCGCCATCCGCACGCCAAGTTCAGAACAAGTACGTCAACCAATTTACACAAAAGGCGTTGAACAATGGCGCAATTATGAAGCGCATCTTGACCCCTTAAAAGAAGCTCTCGGCCCATTGCTAGATCGTTATCCAATAGATTAAAATGTTTTTAGTTAATTTCATTGGCAACTAAAAAAGGCGCCCGAATGGACGCCTTTAAAATTGTTTATTTATATTAACTTAGTCTTTTGGTTCAATGCCGGCGCTTTCGAAGTGGGCGACTAGTTCGCCGTTGGCGGCCATTTCGCGGATGATGTCGCAACCACCGAGAAATTCACCTTTAACATAGAGCTGCGGGATGGTCGGCCAGTCGGAATATTCCTTGATGCCGTTGCGTAATGTTTCATCCTGAAGCACGTTATGGGTTTCATAGTTGATCTTGAAATAATTGAGTATTTCAATCACGGTGGCAGAAAATCCACACTGGGGGAACATACGGTCGCCTTTCATGTAAAGGACGACGTCATTTTTTGTGATATCACTTTTGATACGGTCATGTACGGGAGTTGTCATAATATTTTTCCTGATAAGTTTTACTATTCCGGGGCGGATGTTTGCAGCGATAATGCGTGCAGCTCTGCGCCGATTTTGCCTTTTAAGGCCTTATAGACCAATTGATGTTGCTGAACCCTGTTTTTGCCAATAAATTCTTTGGCAACAACATTTGCGGCAAACTGGCTTCCGTCGCCGCGCATGTCCTGAACCTGGACCTCAGCGTCCGGTAATATTTCTAAAATCATTTGTTTAATTTCAGGGGCATCGAGCGCCATGCTTTTCTCCTAAGCTTTATTTGACATATAGTTTGGCATCCATGTGCTATGGGCGTCAAGCAATTCATTTATAGATATGGTGAATGTATCTTTAATATCAAGGCTGTCACCTTGAACAACACCAATAGTTTCAATTTTTACATCTGCGTCTTTCGCGGCGGCTATAATGTTCTGCGCGTCCGTTGCGGATGTTGAAATAATATATCTGGCCTGATCTTCACCAAAACCATAAGCATGAAGGGGGATATCGCCATTATTAAGCGATATATCCATGCCGTGACCAGATGCCATTACCATTTCAGCCAATGCGATAAAAAGACCACCATCGGAAATATCATGACAGGCGGTTATTTTTTCATTCTGAATTTGTGCGCGGACGAAATCACCATTTTTTCGCTCAAGTGCCAGATCAACAGGTGGCGGTGCACCTTCTTCGCGACCTTCGATAATGTTTAAATATTCAGTGCAGCCGATATGACCGTTACTTTCACCGATCAACATAATAACGTCGCCATTTTCTTTTGGCGAAATAGTGACCATCTTACTGCTGTCTTTTAATAGACCAACGCCGCCAATAGCCGGGGTTGGGTGAATGCCAGTGCCGTTTGTTTCATTATAAAGTGATACATTGCCACTTACCACAGGATAATCAAGCACTGTGCATGCTTCACGGATGCCTTCAATGGCGCCAACAAACTGTCCCATAATATCTGGTCGTTCAGGGTTGCCGAAATTCAGGCAGTCTGTAATGGCAAGCGGGGTTGCGCCAACGGCGGTAACATTGCGCCATGTTTCAGCCACGGCTTGTTTGCCACCTTCAAATGGGTCAGCGTAACAATAACGCGGTGTACAGTCGGTGGAAATCGCCAGCGCCTTATCGGTGCCGTGAACACGCACCACTGCGGCATCACCGCCGGGAAGTTGAATTGTATCAGCCATGACCTGATGATCATATCGTTGCCATATCCATGCGCGGCTAGAAAGATTGGCGCTCCCAACCATTTTAAGCAGGCAAGCGCCGAGATCATCTGGTATAGCGACATCAGCGGCATCAATGGTGGCGCGTTTTTCTGTTTTTACCC
>JAESUD010000275.1 GCA_016763335.1 Emcibacteraceae bacterium
GAGAGAACCCTTTTTAATTGCGCCGGTTCGCCGTTCACTTTACCACCGACACAGGTATCACCGACGATTGTATGAACCGCATAAGCAAAATCAACCACAGTTGAGCCCGCGGGAAGGTTTATAAGCTCTCCCTTTGGCGTAAAACAAAAACCTGATTTTGATACATGGCGATTTTTGTATGTTCTAAAAATTCTTCCGGATCGGCTGCATGTTCAAGAATTTCAAGAAGATCCTGTAACCATTGATAATGAACGCCATCTTTTTTCGACGCATTATTTTTATAACGCCAGTGAGCGGCCACTCCTTTTTCAGCGATAACATCCATTTCTGTTGAACGGATTTGTACTTCAATACGTTTTCGTTGTGGCCCAATTACAACCGTATGAATTGACTGATAGCCATTTGGTTTGGGCATTGAAATATAATCTTTTAATAGTCCCGGAACTGCGGGCCAAACATTATGAATAACCCCGAGCGCCTTATAACAATCCTCAACATCATCAACGATAACCCGAAAGGCAAAAAGATCAGCCTGGTTTTCAAGGCTTACATTACGGTAAGTAATTTTCTTCCAAATGGAGTAAGGTTGTTTACGTCTACCGACGACTTCTGCCTCCAGAAAGTTTTCGGAAAATATTTTTTCAAGTTCCTTGATTACTTCATCACGAATATTTTCCGTATTAGCATAAAGATAATCCAGACGCTTCATAATCGATTCGTACGCTTCCGGGTAAACATGAGGAAAAGCTAGATCCTCAAGTTCGTTCATAAGTTCCTGCATTCCTATGCGTTCGGCAAGCGGCGCATATATATCAAGTGTTTCCCTTGAAATACGGGCTCTTTTTTCCGGTTTTTTAATAAAATGAAGCGTCCGCATATTATGAAGTCGGTCCGCGAGCTTCACCAGAAGAACCCGAATGTCATTTGACATAGCGAGTAAAAATTTGCGAAAGTTCTCTGCCTGTTTTGATGTTTCCGACGTATATTCAAGCTCGGAAAGTTTAGAGACACCATCAACCATTTTTGCAACATCAACACCAAATAATTCTTCTATTTGCTCATATGTTGCAACCGTGTCTTCAATTGTATCATGAAGAAGAGCCGTTACGATTGTATCGCAATCAAGCTGCATCTCCGTAAGTATTCCAGCGACTTCTAAAGGATGTGAAAAATAAGGATCACCACTTGCACGCTTTTGAAGTCCGTGTGCTTTCATGGAAAAAACATAAGCCCGGTTTAGACGCATTTCATCTATATCCGGATCATAAGCTTTTACCATATCAACAAGTTCAAATTGACGTATCACAAGCAAATCCTATTTCAAAATAATATAATATGCACAGTGTACAAAAAAAGGCTTGCTGAGAACACCTCAAACAAGCCTTTTTGAAAAATATTTTTTATACTGTTATTTAGAAGCTTCTTCCTCTAACTTTTCAGCCTCAGCCTTGGCAACATCAGCTCTAACTTCAAGCGCCACTTTTGCCAGATTATCTGCTGTCATATCTTGATTATTTTCGGTGAGTTTTTGCTCAGCAAGAAGCAATGAAATATCATCTTCTTCCGGCTCATCAACTTCCACATGTTTTTGAAGGCCATAAAGAACAGCTTCATGTAAATCAGCTGCCAATATTGTTTCCTCGGCAATTTCACGAAGGGCAACAACCGGGTTTTTGTCATTGTCGCGCTCAACAGTAATTGGCGCACCAGCGGATATTTGTCGCGCACGCTGAGCGGCTAATAATACAAGGTCAAATCGGTTTGTGACTTTATCTTCACAGTCTTCTACGGTAACGCGTGCCATGTTGCACATTCTCCATATAATCAAATAAAAAGGGCTTATACAATTCTTACCCCCATCTGTAAAGCAACTATATACTAAATTCGCCTCTATTTTGCTATAAAAGTCTTACAATTCCCGAAGATTTTTGCTCTTTCAACATTGTGGTGACATTTTTATTTAAAATCGGGTGCATCCATTCGGTCGAAATATCGGCTAAAGGAATCAGCACAAAATCTCTTTCATGCATACGCGCATGGGGAATAATGACCTCGGTTGATGTCATTTTCGACGCAACTTCGCCCCACTCATCCGGGCTGGGCAATATGATATTGCTAAAGCATAAGAGGTCGAGATCAATTATCCTCGCCTCCCATCTGTTTCTTCTTACACGGCCCAGATTATGTTCAATATTATGCATTTTTTTTAAAAGCTCATGGGCATTGAAATCCGTTTTCACGCTAATCACCGCATTCACGAACCATGGCTGATCAGACTTGGGTACGGGTTCTGTTTCGTAAAACCGTGAACATTTCAAAACATTGATACCATGGTCATTAAGTGCAGCAATTGCAGCATCCAATATTGCTTTTGACGACGAAAACTCACCCGTCGTCAAATTACTTCCAAGTCCAATTAATATCATTTCTATTTTCACCGTTACATCAATGAAATATAATTTATAGGAAGCCCATCCTACAAACCAGTGAATTATTTTATTCCGCGGTTTAATTAATAGGTAAAACATGTTATAAGTAGCTATATTTTATTTATTTTTTAGGAATTTATTATGTTATTTTATCCTGATGAAAAGCTGGCTATTTTTATTGATGGCTCAAACCTTTTTGCCACGGCCAAGGCCCTTAATTTCGACATAGATTATAGCCGCCTGCGGCGTTATTTCGCCGATCAAAGTAGATTGGTTCGCGCAAATTATTATACCGCACTCATTGAGGATGCCGAATATTCACCGCTCAGACCTTTAGTCGATTGGCTTGATTATAATGGCTATACCATGATCACGAAACCTACCAAAGAATTTACCGATGAACATGGTGCAAAGAAAATCAAAGGAAACATGGACATGGAGCTGGCCATAGACATGATGGGAATGGCTGAGTATGTGGACCATATGGTGCTTTTTTCTGGCGACGGTGATTTCAGACGCCTTATTGAAGCCGTACAACGCAAAGGCGTTCGTGTTACAGTGGTGAGCAGCACAAGAACCAATCCTTCCATGATCGCTGACGAATTACGACGTCAAGCTGATAGTTTTATAGAAATTTCAGATATGCATCAAGAATTTGGCAGAAAAGAACAGTCAAGTGGCTCCAGTCATTCCTAAAATGAATATCAATGCTTTCATTAAAAGAAATCATCAAGCCCTCCCCGGAAATGCACCGCTTGACTGTAGCTTATGCCCACGATTAACGGGTTTTAGAAATGACAACCAACAAAAATATCCTGATTTTTTCAATGGTCCCGTTCCGGCTTTTGGTGCCAAGGATGCAGAATTATTAATAGTCGGTCTCGCCCCAGGGCTAAAAGGTGCAAACCGCACCGGCAGACCATTTACAGGTGATTATGCCGGTGATTTGTTATATCCAACCCTGGTAAAGTTTGATTTTGCCATTGGATCATATGATGCGCGAATTGATGACGGATTACGCCTGCAAAAAGCGATTATCACCAATGCCGTTCGCTGTGTACCACCACAAAACAAGACCATCGGTGAAGAAGAAAAA
>JAESUD010000026.1 GCA_016763335.1 Emcibacteraceae bacterium
CTTCCGTAATCTGGTCGATGACCGATAATGTATCAGCAAGCCATCTTCCGATCGTTCCATCAATAAATTCTTCTGATGAGCTGCCATGACCAGAGTAATCAAACCGCACATATGATATTTCAAGGCTTTGGCATGTTTTTTCTAAGAAAAGCGCTTTTGTGCCTTCCATATCAGACATATAACCACCACAGAAAACCACGGTAGATCCATTTGCTTCAAATTTATGATAAGCAATTTTTCGCTGATCATCACCGTTAATAAATTTAGGTTTTTTATTCATATTTTCGCATCATTTCCTCTTATTATTCAATAATTAACATAATATATAATGATATGGCCAAAAATAAGCTTTTTTTCGGGTTTGTTCACTTGACTTGAGCTTTAAAGAATATAAATTCCATCACTTATAAACAAAGTAAAAAAATGAGATCCCGATGAATGCCAAAAGTAAAGTTGCCTTAACCCTGCCCGATGGCAGTGTCCGTGAATTTGATGGACCGGTGACTGGCATGACCTTGGCTGCCGATATTGGCCCCGGTCTTGCCAAAGCAGCGATTGTGATTGTTGTCGACGGCGAACAATGGGATCTTTCGCGCGAAATTACATCGGACGCAAATGTTTCCATCATTACCAAACGCGATGATGAAGCACTTGAAATACTCCGTCAAGATGCCGCCCATATATTAGCCGAAGCCGTAAAAGAACTTTTTCCAAATACACAAGTGACTATAGGACCAGCCATTGAAAATGGTTTTTACTATGATTTTGCGCGCGAAGAACCTTTTACACCTGAAGATCTGGAAGTTATTGAAAAGCGTATGAAAGACATCGTTGCTCGCGACGAAAAAATCATCCGTTCTGAAATGCCGCGCGACGAAGCCGTTAAATTTTTCCGTGATATGGGCGAAGAATATAAAGCAGAACTGATTGCCAGCATTCCGTCTGATGAACCGATCACCTTATATAAACAAGGTGATTTCATTGACCTTTGTCGCGGCCCACATTTACCATCAACAAAATATCTTGGCGGCGATACTTTTAAATTAATGTCTGTTGCCGGCGCTTACTGGCGCGGTGATAGCAATAATGAAATGCTTCAACGCATATACGGCACCGTCTGGCGTGACCGCAAAGAACTTAAAGCTTACCTTATCCGCCTCGAAGAAGCGGAAAAACGTGATCATAGAAAACTCGGCAAAGAACTTGGCTTATTCCATTTTCAGGAAGAAGCGGCGGGTATGCCGTTCTGGCACCCCAATGGCTGGACCATCTATACACAAATTGAAAGCTATATGCGCCGTAAACAAACGGAATATGGCTATAAAGAAATTAAGACCCCTATGCTGGTTGACCGTAAATTATGGGAATTATCCGGTCACTGGGAAAAATTCCGCGAACATATGTACACAACGGAATCCGATGAACGTATATTTGCCCTAAAGCCGATGAATTGCCCCTGTCATGTACAAGTGTTCAATCAAGGCATCGTAAGTTACCGTGATCTTCCCTTACGTCTGGCTGAATTTGGCAGTTGCCACCGTTATGAACCATCGGGAGCACTCCACGGTTTAATGCGGGTGCGATCTTTTGTTCAGGACGATGCACATATTTTCTGCACCAAAGATCAAATTACAGAAGAAACAGAAACATTCTGTAAAATGCTTTTGGAAATTTATAAAGACTTTGGCTTTGAAGAAGTAAAAGTTAAATTCTCTGACCGCCCTGAAGTTAGGTCAGGTTCAGACGATGTTTGGGATGAGGCGGAAAAATGTCTGCTCGATGCCGTTAATCATATGGGACTTGAATATACCCTAAATCCCGGCGAAGGTGCGTTTTACGGGCCAAAGCTTGAATTTGTCCTTACTGATGCTATTGGTCGCGATTGGCAGTGCGGAACATTACAAGTTGATTTCGTTTTGCCCGAAAGACTAGATGCAAACTATATTGGTGCCGATAACGCAAAACATCGCCCCGTGATGCTTCACCGTGCGATCCTCGGCTCGTTCGAGCGTTTCATCGGTATATTGATTGAAAATTATGCCGGACGTTTCCCAATGTGGATGGCACCAACCCAAGTTGTTGTCACTGGCATTTCATCGGATCAGGATGAATATGTAAATGAAGTCTACCAACAGCTGAAAGCTGCCGGTCTTCGGGCTGATATTGACCTAAGAAATGAAAAGATAAATTATAAAGTTCGCGAACATTCACATGCAAAAGTACCGGCAATTTTCGTCGCCGGGGGCCGTGAAGCCGATAATAATACTATTACCGTAAGACGTCTAGGATCAAAAAATCAAGAAACTCTTGATTTAAGTGACGCAATTCATAGACTTGTCACCGAGTCTATTGCCCCGGATAAACGATAAGTTAATGTTTTTCAGGTAAAACCAACACATATACAAACATAAAAATGGAGAAATTAAATAGCTAAGAGACCAATGCAAGGACCCGCGTCAAAAAAAGGACCTAGGGTTAATGAGGATATTCAGAATGATAAAGTAAGACTTATCGATGAAACTGGTGAAAACCACGGTGCTATTGCAGTTGGCAAAGCGATCGATATGGCGAAAGCCGCAGGACTTGACCTTGTTGAGATATCACCAAATGCAACGCCTCCTGTTTCTAAAATTCTCGATTATGGCAAATATAAATACGAAGCACAGAAAAAAGCCAGCCTCGCCCGCAAGAAACAAAAAACGGTTGAAGTTAAAGAGATTAAGCTTCGTCCCGGCATTGAAAAACATGACTATGATGTAAAAATGCGCTCAATCGACAAATTTCTAACGGCTGGTGACAAGGTTAAAGTAACCCTTCGTTACCGTGGTCGCGAAATGGCTCATCAGGAAATCGGCATGGATGTTCTTAACCGCGTACGTGAACAATTCGCCGAAGTGACAAAGATTGAACAAATGCCAAAAATGGAAGGTCGGCAAATGATTATGATCATTGCCCCGAAATAACCTTTAATTTCATTAGAAACATTATAAAGAAATCTATGAGAGCAGCCTAATTTTTAGGCTGCTTTTTGTTTATATCGAGTCGAAAACCCAACCTCAATTTTAACCCCTTGATAAAGCGTCACAATTGATTTTTAATCAATTTTATGCTATAATATATGTACGTGCGCCCATTGGTAGCACGACATTCTACGCTGAAACGGGTCAGCTGAACTTTATAGCGTAGATGCAAAAGGAACCCGCCGCAAGTGGAAACACTCGGCGGGTTTTTGCATGTATCAGGCCGCTTTTAATGATATCCTAACTATTCAGGAATACATTGCCCCCGATTAGTAGACATGGCGTCTGCTACGAAATTACACATATTGGGGATATCATGAAAAACCTTATAGTCTTTACACTTATTCTTATTGCAACATCTTTGCCTTTTACAGCCTCTGCACAAGGCAGCAATTCTGCAACTAAAAGCAACGTATATGCCGTGCTCGAAGCGGGATCAACTCAAAATTCAATGGCTTTAAGCGGTACTTTAGCCACCTTAAATAGCCAGAATAATTCTGGTGGATCCTTTGGTGTCGCCTTAGGGTACCGTTCAATTTTCCCATCAAACTTACTGGTGGGCGTTGAGGTTAGCGTTGCCTCTTCATCAGGGTCTAGCTCAGTTTCCGACAATTTTGATACAATTACCTTTGAGAGCAACTATGTTTACGGAACTTATTTAACATTGGGCATGGCTATGGACCGGGTCATTATGTATGGCCTTGTCGGTATTGGCGGTACAAATGTCGATGCTTCAGCATCCGGCGTATTTACCGGAAATACAACCATTTCCGACAGCGGTAGCGGCATTTCATTTGGTGGCGCCGTTGAATTCGGCATTGCCGATAATTTCGGTATTCGGGCAAAAATATTACACACCCGTTACAAAGGCGATCTTGATGAACTTAAGATAAGAGATACATCAATCATGGGTGGCCTGATTTATAATTTCTAAAACTCAGAAAACCACCAAATCATAAAATCGACAAACCCGCCGTGAGTAGAAACACTCGGCGGGTTTTTTGTTTATATTTATTCAATCAACTAACTCAAAAAGTCTAATCTGCATTTTATCCGCAAACTCTGGGTATATTATCCCCAATTCCGATTTTGCACTATCACTTTCATTATGAACTTCAAACGTAACAATATCGTTTTTTCTAGTCATAATACTATCATGGAGGATACCATTTGCCACTAAGGTGCCTAAATAAATAACTTCTCCGGCCTTAATTTCAATGGGCATCACCGGAATGCTTGAATTAATGTCAAACTGAGGGTCTCGTGCTTCAGTATTAAGAACGACTTCTGAAGCGGCAAGCATGCTGATATAATATTTGCCAGCTTTAATATGAAAAACCTCATTCTTTTTATTGCTTGGAAACCTTACAAAATGACTTGGTGAGCCAATCTCCTGAAAAACTGTTTCAACGTAA
>JAESUD010000276.1 GCA_016763335.1 Emcibacteraceae bacterium
AAAGCTGAAATCGAAATTGGTGCATCCTGCAATCCTTCAGATCTTTTTCGTGCAGTAACGGTAATAATGTCCAATTCATAATTACTCTCCTGTGCGCTTGCCACTTGATCAGTAGCTTCCTGAGCACTTGCAGTTACAGAATATCCAAAACCAGCCATTCCAAAACTTAACGCCGCAATTGCAACTCCATTTTCGTAAACCCTTTTGCGAATTCTCATGTATTTATTATCTCTATTCATAAATCACATTCCCTGAAATATATTTGTTGTTCAATTTTTATTTGCTTTAATTACATTTCTAAAATACCTTTGTTACAAAGATAGTCAAGGAATATTATATTATTTAATAAAATTTAATTTATGAAACTGATCTCGTTAATGGGATTTTAGAAATGAATAAGCCGAAAACCGCCATACATTGCGTTTTATAATAAATACTATAACATTCTAAAATAAGGATTATTATCCTTGGAGGATTGTAAAATGTTACCTACACAAACTACACCACTCGCCAACAAACTGATTTTTGAATCAAAAGATGTTAACGAAGTCCATAGCACGATTGGAAAATACTTCAAAAAACATGAAATCAGTTTTCTAGATAAAAACGTAAATTTACACACGAAACTACATCGGACACGGATCAATCAACTTGCAATAAATGTTCTTGAGTATGGTGGCAACGTAATGGTTGACCCAGGCAAGTTAGATGACTTTTATTTAATACATATAAATATTCGTGGTCAGTGCGAACTCTCCTACGACAAAGGTCACTTATCCATACAAAAAAATAATGCTGTCATCTGCACTCCTCACCGTGCACATCGATTCTGGTGGAAGCCTAATAGTCAAGTTCTCGCCATCCAAATTCCTAAACAAAGGCTAGAAGAACATGTAAGGTTAGTTACCGGACTTCCTATCCGCGAAGAAATTGATTTCAAATTGGAACTCGACCTTAATTCAAATGAAATGCAGGCGTTATCAGGCTTCATTAATTTCATGATAGATGACGCTGGTAATGATCATGGTTTATCACATCAGAAAGTAACATCCGAATATTTTGAACACGCTCTTTTGAATTCTCTGCTTCGATTACAACCAGGGTCTCACCAAGCTGCTGTTTTGCTCAATGATAACCTAACAGCCCCAGCCTATGTTCGCCGAGCCGAAAATCACATGTTATCAAACTTACATCGCTCTATACAAATGAGTGAGCTCGCCGAAGTTGCCGGCGTCACTTCACGCACGTTAAGAACTGCTTTTCAACAATATCGCGGCACTTCTCTTGCAAGGTATTTTCTATGTTTAAGACTTGCAGAACTACATACTCAACTAACGAGCGGGCGACCGGGACAAACTGTAACAGACATTGCATTTAATCTCGGCTTTCACCACCTCAGCAATTTTGCTGCGGCATACCGCCGAAGATATGATGAAAGCCCAGTGCAAACTCTAAAAAGAAATCAATAATGTTTAAGGCTTATCCGCGTGCTTTCCAAGTTCCCAATTCTTCTTATCCAACACCTTAGCTGCGATCTTACTCGGCGTATATTCCAACCGAGTAGCGACAGTATCATTCCACCTGTTCCAAAAGCCAAACTGACATATTACCATTAATAACTGAGTAATTTCATCTTCACTATAATGTTCCCGCAGAGCATCAAAATGTTCCGAAGTTACTTTTGTTGGCACTTGACTGGAATCATTTGCAAATTTAAGGGCTACTCTTTCAGCACCTGAAAATAATGGGCTAGTTTCATATTCCCATACGGCGGCAACTTTTTCTTCTGCAACACCATCTTCTGCTGCTTTATTAGCTGTATGTGCCGTGCAATAGCGGCACCCGGCAGCCGCACTAGAAACTAACCCGACAAGATGCAAAAGTGGTGCTGGTAAAGTAGAGTTTGTATATATAGAAATGCAAAATTCCATGAATGCTTCGGTTGCTTCTGGCATGCGCGCCATCGTCAAAACATCATTTGGCAAGAAACCTAAAAATTGTTCTGTTTTCTTAAAAGTTGATTCAAGCTGTGGTAAATCTTCTCTCTTTAAAGGCGTTAGGTGCGACATTTTTTTCTCCTATGATTAAATTAAACAAAATTTATTAAGAGTAATTGCCACAAAACAGCAAGAAGCATTTTACTTGAGCTACACTTAACCGATAGAATAATTCCAATGAACGCTAATTACTTCCGGAATGTGATAAAACAGATTTGTTATACATTTTTTAAATTGTATAATAAGTGCGTATAAGTATGAACGGATTTGATGTTTTCAACAGTTCTAATGTCGGTTTTTCTTCATGGTAAAGTCCGCTGCAACACGGGTGGCAACAAACTCGATTTTTAACTATGATTTGCATCCAAATTTCATAACAAAACAAAACTTATACAGGTTAAAAAATATGTGTTATTCCCATTTGAGATTAAGAATAATTTCGCTCATAAGTTAATTCTAAACAACACTACTGGTTGTCTGGATGCAGGTGATTGTTATGCGTCTTTAGCAAACTTAAGAATTAAATAACCAACAATTCCAGATACAAACGAGCCAATAAGTATTGCTAATTTATCCGTGTACTGAAAAATATTATCATCTTCAAATGCTAATGAAACAATAAATAAGCTCATCGTAAAACCAACACCGGTTAATATAGAAACACCATAAAGTTGCATCCAGTTACTACCCTCGGGTAATTTTGCGAGATTAAATTTTATCGCAATAAAGCTAAAACCAAATACACCAAGCTGTTTGCCGAAAAACAATCCAAGCATGATCCCTAATGGCACAGCGTTAGACATTTGGTTAAATGATATTTCTGTAATATTTACTCCCGCATTTACAAAAGCAAATAAAGGGAGAATGAAAAACGCCACCCAAAAATGGAGGTTATGTTCTATTTCTTTAAGGGGAGAAAATGGTCGTTTATTTTCATCTATTGCATTTAACGGAATTGTAAATGCCAACGCTACCCCGGCAAGAGTTGCATGAACACCGGATTTAAGAACACTAATCCATAGAATTGTGCCTACAATAAAATAAGCTGCTTTTCTTGAGACCCCAAACATATTTAAAAGAATTAAAGCAGCCAAAGAAACAAAAGCGACGATAATGGATAGGGTAGATATTTCTGCTGTATAAAAAAGGGCGATTATTACGATCGCTCCTAAATCGTCAATAATTGCTAATGTCATCAGAAATATTTTAAGAGAGATGGGCACCCGTTTTCCCAGTAGAGAAAGTATGCCTAATGCGAAAGCAATATCCGTCGCGGTTGGCACTGCCCAGCCATTTGCAGCAATCGGATTATTTTGATTTAATGCTAAATAAATTCCTGCGGGAACAACCATGCCGCCGATGGCTGCTATTCCCGGCAAAGCTATTTGGCTTAAGGACGATAAATGACCTTCCAGTATCTCTCTTTTAACTTCAAGACCTATTAGTAAAAAGAAAATAGCCATTAACCCATCGTTTATCCAATGGTAAAGCGATTTATCAAGATGTAAGGACCCAAACCGTATTTCTACGGGGATATGTAAAAACGATTCATATATTGGCGCCATGAAAGTATTGCTTAAGAGAAGCGCCAGAATAGTTGTGAATATTAATAAGATGCCACTCGACGACTCTTTTTTTATAAATTCTTCGATAAAATTCATTAATATCCCTTTCTAAGGCCTTCTCTAGACATAATATATCGCTAATAAACAACTATTGATATAAAAACTCTCCCCAGTTCATTTTGTCATATTCCCCCCTTATGATTTACAAGTTAAAGTATTATAATACCATATTTTTTCAATATTGCTTGTTTTCAACAATTAAATCCTTCCAACAAAAATTAGTGACATAATATCAATTTAGTCAGTTATATACATCAAGCCAAAAGCACCAATTCCCTTCAACCTTCTGTTTTTATATGTGATTCGTATCATTTCTTGATTTTTTTGAACCAAAGTACAACATTGCCAAAAATGGAAAAGGTTCTGTAAAAAGAAACAAATAAAATTGGAAAGAATTTTTTGGAACAATACAAAAAAACCCTCTAAGTCATTAAGACTTAAAGGGTTTTTGTGGTGAGCCCGACGGGGTTCGAACCTGTGACCTACTGATTAAAAGTCAGTTGCTCTACCAGCTGAGCTACGGGCCCTCAAGAAGAGGTGAGCGGAACATAAGGCCACTTACCTCAATGGTCAATAGTGATTTTACCACTTTTTTATTTTTATTTCATCATATTGGTTCAATGTCACCTAAAGCGCGGGTTTTATGGAATATCTCAACAAATTTTACCAACTGTTTTTGTGAAATCGCGTCCCGTAATCCGGCCATTAGATCCTGATAATAGGTAAGATTATGTTCGGTCATCAACATCGGCCCTAAAATTTCACCACTACGGATCAAATGCGCAATATAAGCCCGGCTATAATTCACACAGGCCGAGCATTTACATTCAGCATCAATGGGACGCGGATCATCAATATGACGGGCGTTTTTCATGTTAACCGTACCCCGACGGGTAAAGGCTTGCCCGGTACGGCCTGAGCGCGACGGCATCACGCAATCAAACATATCAATGCCGCGCTCCACAGCGCCGACAATATCATCAGGCTTGCCAACCCCCATCAAATAACGCGGTTTTGTCTTTGGCATCATAGGCATAGTGTAATCCAGCACTTCAAACATAACGTCCTGCCCCTCACCCACGGCAAGGCCGCCAATGGCGTAGCCATCAAAAGGGATATCCTTAAGCGCCGCCGCAGAATGGTGGCGAAGTTTTTCAAAAACACCGCCTTGCACAATGCCAAAAATCGCATTTTCACTGGCATGGTCCGATCCGTTATGAAATGCATCATATGACCGCTTTGCCCAGCGCATGGAAAGCAGCATGCTTTCTTCGGTTTGTTTTTCCGTTGCTGGATACGGGGTACATTCATCAAATGCCATAACAATATTAGCGCCCAACAGCCGTTGAATTTCCATGCTTCGTTCAGGGCTAAGCATATGCTTGCTACCGTCGATATGCGACTGAAATGAAACACCGTCTTCGGTGATTTTTCTAAGTTTTGCCAGTGACATTACCTGAAAACCACCCGAATCAGTCAAAATCGGCCCCGACCAGTTCATAAATTTATGAAGGCCACCAAGCCTCGCAATGCGTTCCGCCGTCGGCCTAAGCATAAGATGATAGGTGTTACCAAGCAGAATATCAGCACCGGTTTCACGCACTGTTTCCGGTTTCATGGCCTTAACGGTGGCGGCGGTACCGACCGGCATAAAGGCCGGCGTGCGGATATCACCACGAATGGTTTTAATCACACCTGTTCGGGCATTTCCGTCGGTGTTGGTTATGTCCATTTCAAAACTCATGTTTGATACCTCATATTTGATCTTGCCTGAAAAGAATACTGCTATCGCCATATGAATAAAAACGATAATCATTCTCTATAGCGTGCTTATAGGCCGCCTTCATATGATCAAATCCGACAAAGGCACTGACTAACATGAAAAGCGTTGATTTTGGCAGGTGAAAATTAGTCATTAAAATATCAACGCAACGAAATTTATAGCCGGGCGTAATAAAAATATCTGTGGCATCACAGTAAGCACGCGTAATTCCCGCGCTATCCGTTGCCGTTTCAAGTAACCTGAGCGACGTAGTACCAACGGCAACCACTTTATGACCCTTGGCATGAGTTTCGTTGATCATATCTGCCACTTTAGCAGTAATTTCACCAAACTCCGAATGCATTTTATGATCGTCGGTCTCATCCACTTTTACCGGCAGAAAAGTCCCCGCCCCCACATGTAATGTGACATAGGCGCTCATCACGCCTTTATCTTTTAATGACTTTTGTAAATTATCGGTAAAATGTAATCCGGCTGTCGGTGCCGCTACAGCCCCGTCATTTTTACTATATATAGTCTGATAATCTAGCTCATCCCGCTCATCCACCGGTCGCTGCGACGCGATATAGGGCGGAAGCGGCATAACACCTGCCACATTAAGCGCTTCTCTCAAACGGTCGCCACTATAATTAAACTGAATTGTCACTTCGCCTGCCTCGCCCTTTTCAAGGACGCATGCCTCAAGCCCACCATCAAAAATAATGACATCAGTTGGTTTTAATTTCTTGGCCGGTTTTGCAAATGCTTTCCAAACCCCGCCTGACATATTCATATGTAATGTCAGTTCCATTTTAGCAGCGCGGCGCATTCCCGAAAGACGCGCCGGAATAACACGGGTATCATTAAAGATCATCAAGTCGCCAGGACTTACATAATCCGCGAGCTTGCTAACCATATCATCATGGATGTTTTCACCCTTGACCACAAGTAATCGCGCCCCGTCGCGGGTGGCGGCGGGGCGTATTGCGATGAGCTTTTTCGGTAGCTCAAAATCAAACTGATCAACTTTCATAGAAACCTTTATGCGTCAGCAGCAACCTGCATTTTGACGATTTTGTCCGGGTCACCGTTCATG
>JAESUD010000277.1 GCA_016763335.1 Emcibacteraceae bacterium
CCATGATCCGTGGCGAATGTGCCCGTATCAACAACGGCTAAACTATCGCCATCAACATCCGTATCATTGGTTAAGACATTGCCTGTTAACACAGTATCTTCATCACCCGTCCCTGTATCCGCCACCGCCACCGGGCCATCATTGGTGGCTGTCACTGTAAAGCTGATGCTCGACGTATCAGAGGCTTCACCGTCGGTTACTGAATATTCAAAACTGTCTGGTCCGTTATAGTTCTCGTCCGGAGTATATTCATAAGAACCGTCAGTATTAATAGTAATCGATCCATGATCCGTGGCGAATGTGCCCGTATCAACAACGGCTAAACTATCGCCATCAACATCCGTATCATTGGTTAAGACATTGCCTGTTAACACAGTATCTTCATCACCCGCACTTGTATCCGCAACCGCAACCGGACCATCATTACTTCCCGTTACCGTAACAGTCGCTGTCGCACTGTCCGTACCGCCATTGCCATCAGAAACACTGTAAGTAAAACTTACTTCGCGGGTCTCCCCTACTCCTAAATCCTGAAAATCATTACCTGGGTCAAATTCAAAACTACCGTCAGCATTAACTATAACAGCTCCTTCGGCTGGGCCATCAGCAAGCGCAAAGCTTAAATTATCACCATCAACGTCCGAAGCAACTAATTGACCATCAATGGAATTGTCTTCACTGGTCTGAATATTAAGAGACTCTGCAACAGGGCCATCATTTTGGCCAGTTACAGTCACTATCACTGTCTGTACATCAGACCCGCCATTTCCATCTGTGACTTCAACTTCAAAACTTACTTCGCGGCTTTCACCAACACCAAGATCCTGAAAATCAGTTCCCGGGTTAAAATGAAAACTACCATCAGTTTCAACACTAACATTACCTTCTACCGGCTCGCTAGTTAGGGCAAAGCTTAAATCATCGCCGTCTGCATCACTTGCGGTTACCTGTCCACTGATACCTTGGCTATCTTCGAGAACGACACCTTCTTCAAGGTTTGTTATGTGTGCACCATCATCAAGCGTAAGTATATGGTTGCCAGCACTGTTATCCAAAGGTTCACCCGCAGCAAAATTAAAACCTAAGACAAGAGAACTCTCGCCTCCTTCAGGTGGCGTTCCAGCATCAGCAGAAATTTCTTCCGCAGTTCTCACTTCAGAAAAAACTTCCAGCGAATGAATTTCGCCAGAAAATTCCTGATTACTGGCAAATGCCCCGCCAACAGTATCTTGCTCTTGACCAAGGGTTAATGTACCGCCCGCAGAAATTGGCTGACCTGCTTGACCTGTAGCGGTTGCTTCAAGGTTACCATCAACATATGCGGAAATTTCACCCGTTGTGCTATCCCAGGAAACAGCCAAATCATGACTTTCACCATCAAATAAGGCATCCATATCTACATCTAAAACGTACCGTTGATTATTAATGTAAACACCAAGAGTGCCAGCGGCATCAGAAAAAAGAAGAAATTCATTAGGGCTGCCCGGAACCGCATAGGACACTAATACCGTACCGTTTGTTAATGATGGATCAGGCGCGTCCGTAGACGTAAAATTTAATTGAATTGTTATTGCATCAGTTGGAAAGTCATTAATATCCGAAAGTATCGCAACTTCACCTGTGCCCCCATTTTCGTTCAATGATAAGCTTGAAGATAAGGTTTCAAATGTTACCCCGCTCATTTCAGGCGCATGATTCTCAGCTTCAGGAACAGGTTGTTCATTAGACGCAAGCTCTGGCGGTGCGGCTTCCTCTGGTGCGGCTTCCTCTGGTGCGGCTTCTTCTTCCTCTATTACAGGTATAAAGTTATCTGGTTGCGTCTCATTACCTGCCTCTGAGCGGGTATCGACTGATTGAGAATTTTCATCTTGGCTATTACCTCCAACATCACCGATCTCATTTCCCAGCTCATCAAAATTTATCTCTTGTGTTGCACGGCCGGACGAACCGACCTGTTCCGCTCCACTTTCATTTTGGGCAGCTTGTTCACCATTATTGCTCGTTGAAGAATATTCAGGTTGATTATTCTCTAATTCTTCTATTTGATCAACATCTACATCGCGATCATCTTGTGAATTATTAAAATCACCTGCGGCAAATTCCGTATCTTCGCCTTTTCCGCCAGCGCTTTCTCCCTTAATGTGAATATTCGAGCGTGTCTGTGTATCGTTTGATGATACATCTATCTCATCATAAAGACGCACTTCTAGTTTATCTGCGGCTTTTTCACCATTATTTTCATTAAAATATGGATCTTCTTCAACTTGAGATTTGTTTTTGCTCTGATTACCCTCTGAGGAATGGTCAACCATTTCGTGCTCCAAACATAGAATTCATTAATCACATTATTATATCCTCTATTTTTAGCAGATAATGATGAGTAATAAGTTGTCATTGATGGTAAATATAAAGTTAATACAAAGGTCAATTTTCATTAAATAAATATAAGAAAACACTTAATTACAAGGCGTTAACTGATAATTTTTCATTTAAAGCAATTAAATATATATAAAATTTTTACTAATAATTAGAAAACAGCTATCCCGGCATTAAATCAACATATGATGATTTGATCAAAACCATCCCTACTCCGGTGCAATAAAAAAAGGCGCTCCATTGAAGCGCCTTTTAAAGATATAATATATTTTACGGTTACCAGCTGATTTTTTCGATATTCTCGAAAGTGATAGACCCACCCTCCTCAAATATAATCGTACCGTCGGCATCTTGTGATAAGAACATTTCACCAGAATCATCATCTGTTGATTTAATTATACTTCCGCCGTCAAGAACCAGCGTCCAACCCACTTCATGATCCAGTCCATCAAAGCCTTTTAATTCAATGGTATCTACCCATGATTTTCCAGCACCACCCTGCACGGTATCATTACCCTGATCAGCTTCGAAAATAAATGTGTCGTTATGTTTACCACCATCCATATAATCATTACCGGTTCCGCCGATTAGAATATCATTATTATTTCCACCATATAACTTATCATTGCCCACCCCACCATAAAGCTGGTCATCACCATTTTGGCCTTTAAGGGTATCATTTCCCTCACCGCCAAATAATATATCATCACCGTTTTTAGCTTTTATGTAGTCATTACCACCGGCACCATCGATATAATCATCCCCTTTTGTGCCATTTGTAGTGCCACCGTAATTGTTGTCCGTAATAACCTTATATCCGTCTGGTACAGCTGGTGCGGCATCATAATCTACTTCATTAACTTCTGTAACTGTCAGATCAAGCGTCGCTGTTGCTTCGGCACCGTCATTATCAATGATGGTATATTCATAACTATCTGAACCATAATAATTTTCGCCCGGTGTATAAGTATATTCACCGTCTGATGCAATGCTGATTGAACCATTGGTTGTGGCAAACGTACCAGTGTCTTTAACGCTGATATCGCCGTCAACATCATCATCATTATCAAGCACATTGCCCGTTTGATCAGTATTTTCAGCACCTGAGTTCTCATCATCAGCAGCAACAGGGCCGTCATTAACATCCGTAACTGTCAGACTAAGCGTCGCTGTTGCTTCTAAACCGTCCTCATCAGTGATGGTATATTCATAACTGTCGGAACCATGATAGTTCTCGTCAGGCGTATAAGTATATTCACCGTCTGATGCAATGCTGATCGAACCATGGTCCGTATCAAAAGTACCTGCCCCCATAACAGAGATCACGCCGTCAAGATCAACGTCGTTATCAAGAACATTACCCGTCATACTAGTATCTTCAGCACCACTATTACTGTCATCAGCAGCAACTGGTCCACTTACGACATCAACTGTGATCGTATTTGTCATGGTAGCAAAATCACCATTGCTACTTTCTGTTGATGTAGACTGAATTGTCAGGTTAAAATCACCTGATGGAACAGGCGGTGTAATCGTCAAATGGGCCAAAGTCCATTCACTAACATCAACCGAGTTATTACCGGAACCTGCGGTAAAGTCATGACCATCACCGTCACTTAATACTGCCCCATCCGGAATAGATGAGATAAGAACAGATAAGGTTTCCGAACCATCTATGTCATTTAAATGAGATGTGATACTCTGAAGCCCAATCGCAGAGCCCGCATCACCAGTAACAGTACCATCACCACATCTTGCGAGGGTAACATCAACGTTAACATCACTGAAATCGGCATCACCCTGGTTCCATAAATCTTCCCAGTTTTGGTTACCCGAAATTGCGCTATCCTCAAGATGGGTTTCGTGGTCCGCATTCAAATTAGCATCACTAAAATATATTGACGCTTTTTCACTCGGACCATCGGCCGCTTCAATTAACTCAACTCCATCAATTGACGGTATCCAGTCACCATTTCCATTTTGTGCAAATGTAACCTCATCACCGTCACTAAGTTGTGAATTTTGGTCTTTCCCATCAGGAATAATAAAGAAACCTAGCGTCGCTGCACCCGGATATTCATCAGTATTAAATGATAATTGCCCGGAACCTAGCTCCTTAACATCGCCCTGAATAATAGCGCCGCCAATTGGGTTGCCATCTGCGTCCGCAACATAATAACCGTGAGCATTGTTATATCCGGCATTTACTTCAAAATATTCATAACCGATATTGATGATACCACCGGACGAAAGATCAAATAACTGGGTACCGTCTTCAAGTGTATTTAATACGCATAATAATGGATTATCAGCAACCGCCGTAACATCAACAGTGAACGTATGTTCATCACTTGTCGCCGGGACAACACCGTCATCTTCCACGGTGAAGTTAAATGATGCATAATCATCGCCACTTTCATCGCTATCTGGCGTAAATACCAAATCACCCAAATCAGCAACTGCAATTCTATTATTTTCCCCGACGACAACAACTTCGCCATCAATTGTTAACTCTCCATCAGATGGAGGGGAAGTAATCGTTACGAAGGCGGCGTCATCACCATTTACATCCGAATAATCAGCTGTAAAATCATTCATTGCGAAAGTGTAGGAACCATCTTCTAAAATTGTCGTTTCATTATCAGACACATCTGGTGCCGTATTAATACATTCTTCCACAGTCACAGCAGCAGTCGTTGACGTTGCCGCATCCGAATTACTGCTTTCAGTAGATGTAACAGACGCCGTTATATCAAATTCTTCCTGACCATACGGAACAACCATTGTAAGTCCGTCTAATTCGTCAGATGTAAATGACCATGTACCATCTTCATTATCTGTACCGACATCTGTACCGTTAATTGCAAAAGACACACCTTCCGGCACGCCGTCTAATGTCACATCAGAAAGACTTTCAGAACCATCCGTATCTGTTAATGCTGTTTCAATCGTTACCGGGAATAAATGCGCGTCTACAACTTCTGAACTTTGGTCAAACGTAATGGAATTAATAAAATAATCACTATGACCATTAACGCCACCCGTTAGATCCTCGTCAGTTGTAAAGATAATCTGATCGAAATCAGCACCACCTGCCGTAACGGTTATTGAATGAACAGCACCATTATTAATACCGACGAATGATCCACTTCCAACTTCAGCCCCATTTTCATATAGTTGATAATATCCAATTTCATCAGCCGACCCTACTTCATCACTAAATAGATATGCTACCTCAAAACTTAATGAAGATACGCTTTCATCTAATGTTACGATTAATTCTTCACTTTGGTTTTTGCTCTCATCAAATCCAATTTGCGCTGTTGGTCCATCATTATCGCCGATAACCCCCATACCATTTCCAGTAACACTAACATTTGTGGCTAGTGGGTCACTCAGCGTCCCATCGTTATTAATTACTCTGGCCGTAACCGTGTAACCATTATCAGTATCGAGCACGTTAGTGGTATTAACTTCAGTTGATACCGTTTCATAATTGAAACTGGCATCCCCGATTTCCAGGGTAATTAACGGCGCATCAGCAACCGCCGTTACATTAACCGTATATGTTTGGCTAGCGCTTGTTACCGGCACATCGCCGTCATCTTCAACGGTAAAGCTAAATGATGCATAATCAGCCCCACTCTCGTTTACATCCGGTGTAAATACCAAATCACCAAGATCAGCAACCGCAACCTTATTATTATCACCAATAACAACTGCAGCGCCATTAATGGTAAGCTCACCCTCACCAGGTAGTGATGTAATTGTCACGAATGCAGCACTATCCCCATCTACATCCACAAAATCTTCAGTGAAATCAGCCAGAGTAAATGAATGTGCATTATCTTCAAGAATAGTAACTTCATTATCAGAAATAGTCGGCGCATCATTAACAGCGGTGATGGTTAAGTCGAGCGTGGCGGTAGATTCTGCACCATCATCATCAACAATAGTATATTCAAAGCTATCAGAACCATTATAGTTCTCATCCGGCGTATAAGTATATTCACCGTCAGCAGCAATGGTGATCGAACCATTAGCTGTATCAAAAGTACCTGTATCTTTTACAGTGATTGTACCGTCGACATCATCGTCATTATCAAGCACGTTGCCTGTTTGATCAGTGTCTTCGTCACCTGTATTCTCATCATCGGCAGCAACTGGACCGTCGTTGACATCAGTGATGGTTAGATCAAGAGTAGCTGTAGATTCTGCACCGTCATCATCAACAATCGTATATTCAAAACTGTCCGAACCATTAAAGTTCTCGTCCGGCGTATAAGTATATTCGCCGTCAGCAGCAATGGTGATACTTCCGTTGGCTGTGGCATAGGTGCCAGGATCTTTAACTTCGATATCACCGTCCACATCGTTATCATTCTCAAGCACGTTGCCGGTTTGATCCGTGTCTTCATCGCCAGTATTCTCATCATCGGCGGCAATTGGGCCGTCATTAACGTCTGTTATTGTCAGATCAAGAGTAGCTGTAGATTCAGCACCATCGTCATCAACAATCGTATATTCAAAACTGTCAGAACCATTAAAGTTCTCATCAGGTGTATAAGTATATTCACCGTCAGCAGCAATCGTGATCGAACCATTGGCTGTATCAAAAGTGCCTGTATCTTTTACGGTGATTGTACCATCAACATCATCATCATTATCAAGCACATTGCCCGTTTGATCCGTATCTTCATCACCTGTATTCTCATCATCGGCAGCAATTGGGCCGTCGTTGACATCAGTGATGGTTAGATCAAGAGTAGCTGTAGATTCAGCACCGTCATCATCAACGATTGTATATTCGAAACTATCAGAACCGTTATAGTTCTCGTCAGGTGTATAAGTATATTCGCCGGCAGCAGCAATGGTGATGCTGCCGTTAGCTGTGGCATATGTACCAGGATCTTTAACTTCGATATCGCCGTCGACATCATCGTCATTATCAAGCACATTGCCCGTTTGATCAGTGTCTTCATCACCAGTGTTCTCATCATCGGCGGCAACTGGGCCGTCGTTGATATCATCAATGGTTAGATCAAGAGTGGCTGTAGATTCAGCACCATCATCGTCAACGATTGTATATTCGAAACTGTCGGAACCATTATAGTTCTCATCAGGCGTATAAGTATATTCGCCGTCAGCAGCAATGGTGATCGAACCGTTGGCTGTGTCGAAAGTACCAAAATCTTTTACAGTGATTGTACCATCAACGTCATCGTCATTATCAAGCACATTGCCCGTTTGA
>JAESUD010000278.1 GCA_016763335.1 Emcibacteraceae bacterium
GGGACAAGGCTCTGGTAAAGGTGGTGGCGGGCAACCGCCGGACATCGATGAACTGATCCGTAAAGGACAAGCCAAGTTTAAAAGCGCCTTTGGTGGCGGTGGTAGCGGCGGCGGCGGTGAAAGCCTTGGTGGCGGCAAAAGTTTTGGCCTTATTTTTATGGGTCTTATCGCTTTCTGGTTATATCTATGTGTTTATATTGTTGATACCGACGAGCAAGCCATTGTTCTACGCTTTGGTAAATGGGTTGAAACTACTGATCCCGGCATCCATTTTCTATCTGCCCCTATCGAAAGCAAGCAAATTACTAAAGTAACGGCGATTAACGTCATTCAAATTGGCTTTGGTAATTCAGTTCTGTCGCAAAAAGAGCGCCAAATGCTGACGGGCGATGAAAATATTGTTGATGCACCTTTTTCTGTGATGTGGCGGATTAATGATCCGGCCAGATACCAATTTAATTTGAAAGACAGAGAAGAAACCATCAAATCTATTTCTGAAAGTGCCATGCGGGAAGTTGTTGCAAAAACCAACGTTCAAAATGTAATGACCAATAATAAAAATGGTATTGAACTTGAAGTAATGCAAATAACACAAGATATTCTAAATCGTTATGAAGCAGGCATTGAAATTACTCAGGTAAAAATGGAAGATGTTCGTCCACCTGCTGAAATTTCTGACGCCTTTAATGATGTTCAAAAAGCAGAAGCTGACAGAGACAAGTTTATTAGTGTTGCTAAACTGGAACAAAATAAAATTGTTCCTCAAGCACGCGGTGAAGCTTCAAAAATGTTGCAAGAAGCAGACGCCTACAGGGCTAAAGTGGTTGCAGAAGCAGACGGTGAAGCATCACGTTTTGAGGCGATTTTAGTTGAATATTCAAAAGCGAAAGATGTAACCCGCAGGCGTATGTATCTCGATACTATGGAACAGGTTCTCGCTGGCACGACTAAAATTGTTATTGATAGCAAAGGCGGCGGGGTTGTTCCTTACTTACCGCTTCCTGAGTTAAATAAACGAAATAATCAGCAGTAGGATAATATCATGAAAAATATTAAAGCTATTATAGCACTTGTTATCATCGGCGGCGGATTAATGTTATTTGGTTCAGCCACATTTCAAGTAAAAGAAACCAATCAGGCCATCGTTCTTGAATTTGGTGAATGGAAAAGAACCGTTAAGACAGCGGGTATTCATTTTAAAATTCCACTTATCCAAGATGTGATTTATTTTGACCGTAGGATCAGAATATTGGATATGCCGGAAATTGTTGTTATGACGTCTGATCAAAAACGTATGATTGTTGACGCTTTTACTGAGTTTCGCATTGAAGACCCACTAAAAGTCTATCAAGCCGTTCGCAATGAGCACGGTGCCGAAGCCCGTCTTTCCATCATTACCAACTCAAACTTGCGTAAGGTATTTGGTTTGCAGGAGCTGCAGAAATCGCTTAGTGGTGACCGCTCTGAACTTCGTCAAAATATTCGTGAAGCGGTGTTCCGTGAAGCGGCTGACCTTGGTCTTGAAATTGTTGACCTGCGTATTAAGCGCACCGACTTACCAGTAGAAAACAGCGCCGCTATTTTCCAAAGTATGATTGCCGACAGAAACCAGGTTGCTCGTGAAATTCGCGCACGTGGTGAAGAAGAAGCCATCAGAATTACGGCGACAGCCCAGCGTGACAGAACAGTTATTCTGGCTGAAGCCACCAGAGATTCGGAAAAAATTCGTGGTGAAGGTGATGCTGTAGCGGCAAAAACTTACGCTGATGCTTATAATAAAGATGCTGAATTTTACGCATTTTACCGGTCAATGGAAGTTTATAAAAATTCTATGAAAAATAATGATACGTCGATGATCCTTTCACCGGACAGCGAGTTTTTCAAATATTTTAATAATATGGCGGGTAATTAATCCCCCTTCATGACGGAGATAATAATTGCGATTGGTATAGTATTTGTGATCGAGGGCTTTTTATATGCCCTCTTTCCCACTTCTATGAAAAATATGATGAAAATGGCATTGGAGCAAAGTGAAAATGCGCTCAGGCTCGGTGGTCTGGTTGCGGTTTTTATCGGTCTGGTGATAATATATGTCTTAAAGTGACGGGTTTATTTGTCACTTTGCGTATAATTACCGTAATTTCGTCATATTTGATGATAAAATGAAAACCAAGTAACAATAAATCTTAAAATAGATATATCAGGAATAAAAATGATGAATATTAGTAAGCGATTAGCAGGGATATTTTTTGTATTTATATATATGACTGTTTCCCCGTCATTATCATTTGCGCAAGGCGCACCGAGTAGTTTTGCTGATCTTTCAGAAAAACTACTGCCGGCTGTGGTCAATGTTTATACAACACAAAATATCCGTGTCGACCGTAACAGAAGAGGCAGCGGTGGCAACAGTTTCCCCCCTGGTTCACCATTTGAGGAATTTTTCAAACGGTTTCAAAACCCTGATCAAGAAGGCGATGAAGAAAGCGGCAACAGTAACAGACGTCCACGTGTTCAACAAAGGCGTTCGCTCGGTTCAGGATTTATCATTGATGCCAGTGGTATTATCATCACAAACAATCATGTAATTGATGGTGCTGACGAAATATTAATTAAGCTTCAGGACGGTACTGAACTAGAAGCCACGCCTATTGGTAAAGATGATAAAGTTGATCTTGCCGTTCTTAAAGTTGAATTTGGTGAGGATTTGCCATTTGTTTCTTTTGGTGATGATAGCAAGTCCCGAATTGGTGATTGGGTGCTTGCGATTGGTAATCCGTTTGGCATTGGTTCTTCGGTAACCGCAGGGATCATTTCAGCCAGTAATCGTAATATTGGATCAGGACCTTACGACCGCTATTTACAAACGGATGCTTCCATAAATCGCGGTAATAGCGGCGGGCCAATGTTTAATATGGACGGTGAAGTGATTGGTATTAACACAGCAATATATTCCCCGAGTGGCGGTAATGTTGGTGTTGGGTTTGCAATTCCGTCAACACAAGCATCAGTTATCATTGATCAACTTCGTGAATTTGGCCGTACTAAAAGAGGCCGGATCGGTGTTCGTATTAGCAGTGTTTCAGATGAAATAGCTGAAAGTCTGGGCATGGAAGATGCCATCGGCGCCATGGTCAACAGTGTTGAAGACGATAGCCCGTCTAGTGAAGCGGGTGTTATGTTCAGTGATATTATTATCGAATTTGAGGGCGTGGAAATCAAAGAAGTGCGCGACCTGACGACGAAAGTTGCCAATACAAAAATTGGTAGTACTGTGCAAATGATTGTCCTTAGAAAAGGTAAGCGTATTACGTTAGATATTACGATTGATGAGCTTGACGAGGGAGCCTCCGCAGAAGAAGAGGAAGCAGAAGAAGAAACCAAGGAAGAACTTGAAAGTGTTCTTGGCCTTAGTCTGACAGACTTGGATGAAGAAGCGCGAACCGAGCTTGAAATTGATGCTGATATTGAAGGTGTATTGATTACTAGCGTTGATTACGAGTCCGGTAGAGAAGGCCTTCGCAGATTGCGCCGTGGTGATGTCATTGTTGAAGTAACACAGCAAGACGTTGTCACCGTTGAAGATGTTAAAGAACGTATCGAAGATTTACGTGAGGCCGGAAGGTCTGGAATTCTTCTATCGATTTATCGCCGTGGTCAATATGTCCATGTGCCGATAAAACTTGATGATGATGAAGATGAATAACATTTTTTTCCATAAATAAATTAAAAAGGCCTGAATTTATTTCAGGCCTTTTTTTTATTGTGGGCGATGCTTGCATTAATCGTTAAATTTTCATAGGCTCTTTCACAAGGACTAAAAGTCCAATTTAATAATAATTAAAGCGGGAGGGCCCTTATGGGACTATCTAATTTCTTAAAAATGACAGCATTTTTGGCAGCATCATCTGTTGCTGCAAATGCTGCGGATACTATTCGCGGGTTTAGCAAAGAAAACAGTGATAAACAATATGCACTAGAAGCTGAAATTGACAAACGTATAAGCATTGAAAATATGGATGAATGGATGAAGTTCATGACATCCAGACCCCATGCAACAGGTCAGCCTTTTGATAAGGAAGTCGCCGAATTTATCGCCGGTAAATATGAAGAATGGGGATATGATACTGAAATTATTACCTACGGCGTACTTATGCCAACACCAAAATTACGCCTCGTTGAACTGGTGGCGCCCATAAAATGGACGGCGTCACTAGACGAAGCATCGGTGGATGAGGACCCGACATCCGATCAGGATGAACGTTTGCCTGTTTATCATTCATTTTCACCGGAC
>JAESUD010000279.1 GCA_016763335.1 Emcibacteraceae bacterium
AATAAAATAGTAAACTGGCGCACCCGGCGAGATTCGAACTCACGACCTCTGCCTTCGGAGGGCAGCGCCCTATCCAGCTGAGCTACGGGTGCGCATCTTAAGATGAGAGCGCAGACTACTTAATCTTGAGGCTAAAGGCAATGACGTTTTTCTTATAATATAATTATGATGGTTGCTTTGGTGAAATTTGATTTTTAATAAAAAAAGCCCCGCGTTTACAAGCGGGGCTTTTTAAATGAATTACTTGCTTTTATAGCTTGTCAGCGTGACCTTCAAGGTAGCTGGCAACACCGTCAGCGGATGGTGTCATGCCGTCGTCGCCTTTGTTCCAGCCAGCAGGGCAAACTTCGCCGTGCTCTTCTGTGAACTGGAGGGCTTCAACCATACGGATGCTTTCATCAACATTACGGCCAAGCGGAAGGTCGTTAATTACATAGTGGCGGATGTTGCCTGATTTATCGATCAGAAATGAACCACGAAGAGCAACACCGGCGCCTTCGATTAATACACCGTAATCTGTGGCGATTTTCTTGGTCAGGTCGGCGACAAGCGGGAAATTAATGCTGCCAATGCCGCCTTTTTCAACGGCCGTGTTACGCCATGCATAATGGGAGAATTGACTATCAACGCTAACGCCAAGTACTTTACAGCCAAGGGCTTTAAATTGGTCTATGCGGTTTGAAAATGCAATAATTTCAGACGGGCAAACAAAAGTAAAATCAAGAGGATAGAAGAATATAAGGCCATAATCACCATCAAGGTAATCATGAAGGTTAAGTTCTTTAATCTCGTCATTTTCCATGACGGTTTGGGCAGTGAAGTCTGGGGCTTTTTGGTTTATTAATGACATTTATAGTCTCCGATTATTAATTGTCTGAGTTATTATTGCTTGTTTGGAATGGTTATAAAATAGTTTTCTTCTCCCTGTTAAGTCAAGGAAAATATGGACGGTGTAAGCTATTAATTGTGAGTTAAAGTATCACCGACACGGTTATCAACCAAAAGAAGGGTATCAAATATTTCATAGCTGGGTACGGCATCAAATTTTGCTTCGAAATTTTTGAGGAATATTGGTGAAAAGAATGCCTCAGCCTGTTCTAAGCTATTCCAGTGATAGACGGATAAGCCTTTGCCAGTTTTTTCATCATAGCAAAACTGTTTACTATGAAGACCTTCCATTCCGGCAAAAATTTCTATCGATTTTTCAAATAATTTCATGACTTCCGTGCGGGGTAAGGTTTGCGGAAGGGTGTATTTAACAAGCACAGTTGCCATAATTTAAGTCCTTAGTCTTAGATTGAGGTTAAAGAAATATTGTACTTTAAAAACATTGATTGTAATAAGTAAATATGGATAAAAATAAAAATTTACCTAATAAATGCGAGATTAGCACTTTTACTGCATCGGACAGCACAAAACTAAGACTGGGGTTTTTCGCCAGTGAGGGTGAGGCAAAAGCAACCATATTGTTGATTAATGGTCACCGGGAGTTTTTGGAAAAATATACTGAATTTATAGAAGAATTTCAGGCGCGTGGTTTTAATGTTTACAGTTATGATCACCGCGGGCAGGGGTTATCGGACCGAAAGCTGGAAGATCCTGTCAAAAGCCATAATCCGAATTTTGGTATGCTTGTTTCGGATATTGATGAAATAATTACAGGTAAAATCAAACCTGATAAGCTTGAACATCCTTTTTACATTGTCGCTCATTCGCTTGGGGCTCATCTGGCGCTGAGATACATGCATGATTATCCGGATGTGGTTGATAGGACTATATTGTTATCACCGTTTACCGGTTTTCATGATCGGTCAGTATTTTATGTGGTTTTTGTGAAGTTGTTTTTTGCAATGATGAATTTATTTGGTTTTGGTAATGAATTTGCTGTTGGGCAGGCTAAAAATCAACAAATGATTGACCATGAAAATGCATTTTTAAAATTAACCCATGATAAAGACCGTTATCAATTTTCACAGGATGCGATAGAGGATAATTCTAACTTGTTTATTGGCGGAGTGACATATGGTGGTGCAGCAGAAACTGTCAAAAGTTTGGATGAGCTTAATGAAAATGGATATATAGAAAAGATAAAAACATCTGTTCTTTGTTTGTTATCTGAGGATGAAAAGATAGTGAGCAACGATGTTACCGTTGCTCTAATAAAGAAAATGCCGAATGCAGAAGTAAAATTTATTGCAAATGCGCGACACGAAATTTACCGTGAGACGGATGAAATTCGTGATCAGATGTGGCAAAAAATTGATCAGTTTTTTTCAATTAATCCAATTTTATAACCGTCGGGATCTACAATAAACGCAATTATTTCGCTTGGGCCAAAGGCCATTGGGCCGGGTGCACGGGAAATGATGACATTTTGAGCTTCAAGATATGTACAAAAGGCATAAATGTCGCTTATGGCTAGGGCAATATGGCCGTATGCAGAGCCAAGATTATAATCGCTGTCTTGCCAATTATGGGTGAGTTCTAATACTGTTGCGTCGCTCTCATCTTCGTATCCAAGAAATACCAAGGTAAATTTACCATCGGAATAATCTTCGCGTCTTAATATACGCATGCCAAGTTTTTCAGTATAAAAATCGAGTGATGTATCAAGATTGCGTACACGCAGCATGGTATGGAGAAGGCGGTGAGGTTTGTTGTTATGGGGCATGTTTTTTCCTTTTTCATCATTAAAACCGGACTTGCGCGGTATTGAGGCACAAGCCCGGTTGATTATTTTGAGGTTATTTGTAAATTGTTCCGTCGTAACGAAGGACAACGATACCTGTGTTGGCGTCATATAACCCTCTGCTGTGAAACTCGCCTGTGTAGTCGGCGTATGCACCGGTTGCTTGCTGAATTTCATAGTTGATTTCAATCATATAAACACCGGGATTATCCGCGACATTGGTAAGAACGGCTTTATCCTTTGTACGTATTAAGCCGCCGAGTTCATTGAGGAAATAATGTTCCATATGAAGGATGAGGCCGTTTTCGGTTTTGGTTTCACCGAGAACTGCGGCTCTTGCGCCGCCCTGAAAGGTGCCGGTGAGGGCGCCAACAAGATTGGTTTCATCAATGGTATTTGCAAGGGCGCTTCCGCCAATGATTATTGGTTGTTTGTCCGCAGCTTGAACGGATATAGTTAGAGTGGTTAGAACGAGTACTGATAAGATTAGTTTTGTAAAAATGTTAGTCATAATTTATCTCCTGATAATATTGATTTGTTTAATTGAAAAATGGGGAATTCATGTCTTTGCTGGCTTCTTCAACAATGGATGCGTCAAACACACGTGTTGTATAAGCGGCGTTTAGGCTGGCGGCTTCGCTTGCGAAATAATTGAGTGCGAATTTTTTGGCATTTTCGATGGTGTCGAATGCATAAATGCACCAACGGTGCCTGTATGAAGACCGCTTAACCAAGTTTTGGCCATGAAACCCGGTTGTTTTTTAATGGCTTCGTTAATTTTTTCCCATGGTGCATTATCAAATGGAACAACATTTAACTGTACTTCCGTATATAAAAAAGCCCCTGGTTTTTTATCAAGCTTGGCGCCAAAATGAACTGAATTCATATCTTTACTGGCTTCTTCAGTGACGAGGGCGTCAAAGACCGAAGTGCGCTGTGCCACGCCTAATGACCTTGCTTCATCGGGGAAGTAACCTGTGACAAATTTTTGCGCATTTTCAATGCTGTCAAATGCGTAAAGACCACCAACAGATTGGCTATCAACGCCTGATAACCAGGTTTTATTTAAAAAGCCGGGCTGTTTTTTAATGGCGTTATTAATGTCTTTCCATGGAGCGTTTTCAAATGGAATGGCGATTTGTAGTTCTGTGTAAACGAATGCTTTCATAATATTTTTCTTTTTTTGTTTGCTCAATATGAGCGGGTTATTGTTGCAATATGCAACGTTGACTTAATGTGAGAAACCGTATATAACGATCGCTATAAAGTGTATTTATATAACGAGCGTTATTTTGTCAATATAAAAATATAACGATCGTGATTATTTTGTGGAAAGTGTTATGAATAAACAAATTTTAAGTAAAAAAGAAGAAACAAAAAACCGCATGATCGATGCTGCAGGTCGAAGTTTTAGGGAATTTGGTTACGGAGGAATCGGTGTAGATGGTATTGCAAAGGCGGCCGGTGTGACGTCTGGTGCATTTTATGCTCACCTTGGCTCAAAGAATGCGGCCTTTAATATATCTGTGTCAGTAGGGCTTGATGAGGTCATTGCAGCGGTACCACATTATAGAAGTGAATATGGTAAGGATTGGGTAAAGGCATTTGCCGAATATTATCTGGGGAAAGCTCACCGTGATGATTTGGCCTGTGGCTGTGCGATGGCGTCACTTACCCCTGAAGTCGTGAAGGGCGAAGATGAAACCCAACTTATATACGAAACGAAAATGAAAATTATTTCGAGTTTAATGGCGGATCGCCTTGTTGGGGAAAGTGCGCAAAACTGCTTGGAAAGAGCATGGGCGATGCTGTCAGTATTAATTGGTGGCTTGAATATTGCCAGAGCAATGAAAAGCGATGAACTTTCAGAAGAAATAGCGAAAACGGTTATTGGCGCTGCTATTCAGATTGCCGGTTTGGTAAAAGCGAATAGAGATATTATTAATTAATTAATGTCTCAGTCGGTAATGTTTAAAAGTTCAACGACCTGTTCATGCAGGCGTTTGTCGCCGCAAGCGAGGATTTGCCCGCCGTCATTTGCATTTAAATCATTAACCTCGCCGCCTTGCCAGTTGGTGACGATGCCGCCTGCGCCTTCTATGATAGGGATCATTGCCTGAATATCATATGGTTCAAGGCCACTTTCAATAACGACATCGATGAAACCAGCGGCAATCATGGCATACGCGTAGCAGTCATAGCCGTTTCGCATTAATTTTGCCCGTGAGGCAACACG
>JAESUD010000280.1 GCA_016763335.1 Emcibacteraceae bacterium
CCGAATTTTTCTACCAAAGGTATCCAAAGCTTACCGTAATGTACAAATTCTTTTATTTTTGCGGGATTAATAACATATTTCAGGTAACAGGTGATCATAAGAAATTCCAATAAATTCATTAATAACACAGTAACCGTTAGCGTAAAATTTTCAAGATGAAAACTCCACCAAAAATAACATGAATTTTTAAAATAAAGAATTGCTTATAATGGACTATATAACCCTTTTGGGTCATCTATTTCGATCACCCAAAGGTCTTCGTCAAAGTCACGTTGACGTTTAATATACATATCTGCCTTTGGCTCTTCAACCCAGTCATCACCAAGTGGCTGATGCCAGACAAGCTTATCATCCATATCGCGGATTTGAGTATAGACTTTCGCGCCCTTACCGTGAACATATTGTTTAATAAGCATCACCCCCCGCCCCGCATCCCCCTTGTGAACAACAACAGCAGAAAGAAACAACGCATTACAACGTCTTATTTCAGCAGATACTAGTATATCGGATTGAAGTCTCACTTGTGAACACATCTAATATAAATCATTTCTATTTTTTAAATAACCCTCGAATGTTTTTCACCCATCCCTTTAGCAGATTAGATATAATAACACCATAATATGTAGTTCGACCAATAACAGTTGGCGGGAAAACAAAAAAGCGGCAAATTTCCTGAAACTCTTTGTAACCCCATACCTCTTTATAACCAAACTCTCCGGGGCCGACATTTAAAAAATTAACATCATCATCTTCGATACTATATTTGATCAATTCAGTTTCCAAAAGTGTGCCGACATTATAATGCGCATAATTTTGATCATAGCTTGACGCAAAAACAAACCTTTGCTTACCTAAATCCATAGCACTAAAGAAACTAATCGGTTTATTATCTATATATATCATCCAAACACTAAAAGCCTTTCGGTACCAACCGTCTTGCATTAAACCATTCCAAAACTGTTGTTTTTCATTACCAATAAAATAAGAGGAACCGGTTTTTGAAATCCAAGCTTTATTTTCCACCTCCTCCAACTCATTAATAATTGTGTTCCAGCCTTCTTCTGTTAGGTCCCGGTGATATTCAAATGTTATATTGCCTAGCTTTTCCAAATTTCGTTTGCGGCGGTTAAGTTGTTTTTTTCTATTTTTACTGATTGTCGCCAAATAATCATCATAATTTTCAGGCACATCTCTACCAAAATCATACCCGGTTGTAGACGATATAACCTTCCATTTTTTATCTTTCAATGTTTCAAGAAGCGCAGAGATAAAAACATCCGATTTTTTAACCGGCCCCAAATGAAAAGCGGCTAAGAATTTTATTTTATTCAAAAACGAAACGGTCTGATTGATATTTTCTTCACTTAAACCATTATTCGGAATTCCCCGGTGCGGATAGAAATATCCGGCGATGGAAATAAAATTTAAAAACCCAATTTTTTTGAAAAAATGAGGAAAAACAGCAATACGGTCATCATTGTCAATATAACATTCATATTCTATAGAATTATTATTTTTAGCCCAAATTTCAAACCACTTATGGCGCAGAAAATGCTCATCTTGACCACACCCATTGTAGACACGATCCCAATCATCCTTTCCTACCTCTTTCATTCTTTACTTCCTATCAATATCTATGCATCAATTATAGTTTTAGACATTTCCAAATAACATGCCTAATTTACTATAAGTATTAATTATTAAAGTATTTTTCAGTCTCGCATGTGAACACATATAGATTTATTTACCACTATTTGCGGCCGTTTTACGGCCCATACCAACGGTTTTACTGCTGGCTTTTTTAAGTTGTTCAATGTCAGTAGAAATATTACTTTTCTTTTGCGCACTCATCGGCGCAATTTTTTCCACCTGTTCAATTAACCGTTCAAGCCCCGCAGCAACATTATCAAACTTTTCAGTAACATTATCCGATGCCTTTGATATCGTCCCAAGATCAGCTGCCGTTTTACTTAAATCATCAAGGATGGAATTTTTATCAAATACCGCACTAGAAGCTTTGGCAACCTCATCATTTAATGACGTTATTAGCAATTCAATTTTATCTGTTAACGCCTGATAACTCTTGTCCTGCTGTTCATCCAACTTGTTCTGAATAGTTTCAATTTTACTAGCATATTGATCAAAACGTTTTGAAAGATCTTTGGTCACTTCCTGTGATTGCTTGGTTGTATCATCGACAATTTTTTGTAGTGACTTTGTCTGACTTTTCGCACTATCACCAACTTTTTTCACATAATCATCAAGTGTCTTAACAATCAAACTATTGACGGCGGTTTCTTGTTTTTCGTTTATGGTTTTTGTTACATCTTTAAAGGACGACACGGTTTTATTGAGGGCAACTTCAATCGCCTGAAAATCCTCAAAGTCATTTTCATCCGGTTTATATTCAAACAGGTTTTCAATCATTTTAACCACTTCTGCCGCACGGTGATGAATTTGCCCCATCATTACCCGAAACACAGCCGTAAGCAATACACCAACACCAATACATAATGAAAATGATGAAACCCCCATAAGAAAGATATCATTACCCACAAGGCTCTCTGTGTTTGATTGCAATGCCCCTGCAAATGAAAGAATAAATAGCAAAAACCCGATCCCCATCAACACCCGTGGCATTGGCCCCATAAACCATACAGAAAGACGTGAATTCAACACCTTATCAATTTTAAAAATATGTGATGCCGGCATTAACACACTGACATGGACTGATATTATTTTCTGAGCTTTACCTTTGCCAATAAACTTTGTTTTTTTCCTGATGTCTTTTTCCTGTTTTTCAATAATATAGGCAGCGTAAGGCACGGCAAATTCTGCATACACTAACTTAAACTCAGACATAACCGACAAAAACTTACTTTTTGTAACCGGTTGGGCCTTGTCGCTGGCTCGCGGCATTTCTGCAATCCTGCTTTTTAGTGCTACCAATCCGATTATATTTGATACAGCGGGGATAAGAAATGCCAATATAAATATCAGAAGTGAAAAAGTAGCCCAATAACTGGCGACACCCCATAATGAACTATTATCAAGTATTCGGGTAAAACTACCCTGAACCTTAATATCAAAAAGAAACTGCAACATTGAAAATAATGATGAATTAAAAATATATGCCAAAATGACCGATGCAATTAAAGCAATCATAAACAGTAGGTTTCTTGGTAAGTTATCTTCGTTTTCTTGCATTCTTTTTGCTCTTTTGATTATTCAGGAATTATCACGCAACTATACATTTAATTGTTTAATTTATTTATAACGATACAGTGATATATTATGGTTTCATTTATTTAGCAGTAATTCTTTCATATATGGCAGGATAATTTGCCACAGAATTTTTCCAATTACGCACCTCTTCCACATATGCGCGGCCCGCTTCGTGGAATGCCGGCCATTTATCACGCATTTCCGCCAACTCGCCTATTTTACGGGAAAGTGCAAGGGGGCTATCCGGCTCAAATAATGCTCCGGTTTTTCCATCTTCAATAAGTTCGCGGTGCCCGCCAATATCGGACGCGGCAGCAAGTTTATGTTGTGCCATCGCTTCAAGCGGTTTTAATGGTGTAACCAAGTCAGTTAGTCTCATTTTCTTTCTTGGATAAACAAATATATCAACAAGATTATAATAATCCTGCACCTTATCATGAGGAACACGTCCGGTGAATATCACCTTTTTGCCTAATGTTTTCTTCGTCGCAAGTTCTTTAAGGGCTGCGACCTCTGGTCCGCCGCCAACCAGCAACAAACAAACATCAGGAACACGGGCAATGATCGAATTCATCGACCTAATTAGAATATCAAGCCCTTCATAATCATAAAATGATCCGATAAAACCAAGAACCGTTTTATCTTTAAGGCCGAGCTTTTCCTGTAGTTTAACATTTGCCTTTTCGGGGCCAGAAAATTTTGAAATATCTACCGCATTGGGAATAAGCGTAATTTTATCAGCAGGAATACCCCGACTGACAAGATCTTGTTTTAAGCCTTCACAGATTGTTGTGACAGATGCGACTTTTTTAACCACACGAGTTTCCAACCATTTCGTGATCTTATAGCGAATATCGCCTTCTTTTGTTGTGCCGTGGCTCACGGCCGCATCTTCCCAAAAAGCACGAATTTCATAATGAACGGGAATATTGTATTTTTTACCGATCTTTAACGCAGCAAGCCCGTTTAAAACAGGCGAGTGTGCATGAATGACATCAACTTTTTCTGCCTTGACGATTTCTTCAATACGCTTCGCCAACGTCCTGACCACATTCCATTGATTTATAATCGGTATTTTACTTAATATTCCTTCACTTGAAAAAGTACGGAAAAACTCAAGCCCCTCGACGGTTTCTTTTTCCTGGTAAGGGGCAACATGCTTAATGCCCGTCACTTGCAAAGTTTCAATACCAAGTTTTCTTTGCTCGGATAAAATTTGAAAACTTCTAAAGGTATAACCGCTATGAAGCGGCACCGAATGGTCAAAAACATGTAATATCCGCATTAGCTTACTTTCCCATTAAATTCAGTTATCGTACGCTCAATACATTTACTCATTAAATCCATACCTCGAGGCCAATTGTGATGACTTAACACACGTTCCCGCCCCGCTTTGGAAAACTTATCCTGCTTCACAGGGTCGGCAAAAAGCCCCATAATTTCGTCGGCATATTGCTGCGGCGTACTTGCCGCCAAAATATGTTCGCCCACAACGGCGTCAACACCACGCGCTGCAAGATGGCTTGATACCACCGGAAGCCCCATGGCCATGCCTTCAAGAATTTTATTCTGTGTTCCCCGGGCAATAACCAGCGGCGTTACCATTACCTGACAACTTTGTACATGCGCCCTGATATCATCGACCGTTCCCGTAACCAGAACACCCGGAAGTTTATTCAAACCCATAACTGATTTTGGTGGCGCTGCACCGATTACCTTAAACGTCGCATCAGGATATTTTTTACGAATTATCGGCATTACATCATGACAGAAGTTAATAATGCAAACCTAGTTAGGGTAATAATCCATCCGGCCGACAAAACAGATGCTGTTTTTTTCATAATCCACATCAATCGGTCTAAAAAAATCACTATCTACACCGTTTGGAAAATAACCGCTAGCCACGCCCGTGCCGTAGCCATCAAGAGTTTCAACCTCAAAATCAGTAGCACAACTACAAAGATCAAATTTTTTGGCTAACCGCTTTTCATCTGCTTCAAGCTTACGCCCTTCAAGGGCATATCCCGCACTAATCGGCCATTTTTTATAATCCACATAGGCAAGCCATTTTTGGCTATCCATGTCACAAAAATCAAGCATTTTTGGTGTATCCGTTACATGCTCGACATATTGCGCCGCCGATGAACTAAACACTATAATAAGACCATATTTATGATCATTCAGTAATTGGTTCACTTCATTCTGCAAATCATTGGAATAAAAATACCCCATCGACGATGGATCTTTATTGAGCAAGCGTGACACCATACGAATTTTCTGCAATATTTCGCAGACTTCCACACACACAAATTTATGGCAGTAATCTTTGATGCCTTGACATTCTGCGGTTTCAATCGCAGACCTAGAAAGTCCGGCAACGGTCACTTCATGACCCTGTTCATGTAGATATTTGACCATATTATATGATCTAATCTTATCTCCGCGCGTAGGCGGATAAGGAAATCTATGGCTTAAAAATAATATTTTCACAGGTTAACTCAAATTCACATTTATAATTTTTATTATCTAATATCAATTAACGCAAATTTGTTAATAATTCCCTTGTCTTTGTAACTTTTTAAAATTTATTTTAATTCTCAGACAACGGAATATTTTCAATGTTTGCAAGTAATGCGTTTGCTTCATCTAATCCGTTTAAAACTTTAACAGCATTTGCACCGGCTTTCGCCGCACTTTTGAATGATAAAGCCGCGCCTTCACCGTTATTTTGCAGTAAATTCAACTCTCCCTGATATAAAAATGCCATAGCTTTGGTATCTTCACTCAGTTTTAACTGATCAACAAAACGGTAACTATCGGTGAAATTTCCGTCAAGTCCCGCGAGCTCAACCAGCTTTTGTTGTAATGGTAGAATATTACTTACCTTATGAAGTCCCCTTTTTAACAAGGGTCTAGATTTTATCCGCTCATTATTACCTTCAAAGGCTGCAGCCAGCATTAAATAAACATCGTCATCACTATCATTAAGTAATAATGATTGCTGCAAATTATCACAAGCTGCCATCATATCCCCTGATAATAAATTCACCTTACCAAGAACCTTATAAGGCAACGCATGGTCCGGAAACCTTTCAACCATACGCATGGCCAAGTTTGACGCTTTTGTAAGGTTATTTTCAGAATAATAAAAATTGATCAATTTTTCACGAATAGACAACAGCCCCGGTTGCGCACTCGTCGCTGTAATAAGGTATCTTTCGGCCCTGATCATATCACCATTTGCCATAGCCATTTCAAATAATAATATATAGGCAGGAACATAGCCCTGATCCATGGCTAGAACAGCATTTAAGTTATTAATGGCTGCGTTTTGATTACCATCATTAAATTCAAGCTTCGCCAAGTTAATTCTCGCCTGATGAAATGCCGGGTCAAGTTGACTGGCTCTTCTGAAATTGCTTCTTGCTTCTTCGGTTTTATTTTGCCCGATGTAAGTTAGTCCAAGTAGATTATATCCTATCGGGCTTCGTCTGTTCTGGTCTAAAACCTTGGCAGCATTTGTAAATGCCACGTCATATTGTTTTTTTGAAAGCGCCCGGTATGTTTGCAAGATAAGCCTATGGTCCGAAGATGTGTTTTGATTGATAATACTATCAATATTTACCCTGACACCAAAATTTTCGCCCCTGTCATAATCACCGATATTTCTTTTTATGTCTTCGCTAATAAGGCCAATACTTTCGTCCACAGCCCGGTATAGATATTCTGTTCCTTTGTCATTATCACCAGCCAGCATATAAGCATTTCCAAGCAGTAAAACGTCATTATTTTGAAGCCTGTTATTATCAGCAAGATATTTAAGAACCCTAACCGCTTGTTGTGGTTTTTGTTTTTTAATCAACACGGCACCAAGTATTCTACGGGCTTCTATATGATCTGGTTCAATGCTGATTAATCTGCTTAGCGATGTTTCAGCTTCGTCATATGATCCCGTAGCATAACCAAGTTTACCTTTAAGCAATAAGCCTGGAACAAAGTCGTTATAGGCATCACCGGCACGCTTTAAATAACGACTGGCAGTTATAATATTATTACCATCGGCAAAAAGCACCGCGATCATGAAATTTGCAAACGGATGATTAGCCTGCTTGGCAAGCATTTTTCGCAGCACTATCATGGTCTCTGCAGTGCGGCCTAAACTATAAAGCGCGCCAGCCAGTTTTGTCTCTATTTCCAAGTCATCCGGACGGTAAAAATTCGCCTTCTCAAAATATTGAAACGAACTTTCGGCGCCTTCTTTACGGTGAACCAGGTTTCCTTTTAGAATGAAAGCATCTACATTTTTTGCATCTATTTTTAATGCTTGTTCAACATTCGCCTCAGCCTTTTCATAATCACCCATAAGTGAATATAAACGGGCGAGTGGCAGGCTGAGTTCTAATCTGTCTTCTGCGAGTAATTTATCAGCCTGATAATAATTGATAAACGCTTCTTCCATATTTCCGAGCGCATAATTTGCATGACCCCGAAGCAGATTAATTTCACCGTGATATTCAATTGGTGCCTGCTCAATCAATATTTCATTAAGTGTATCTTCGGCCCTGCCATTAAGTAAATAAGCTTTACCGATTTCAATGAACAAATCTTCTCTTGGAATTCCTAATGTTTCTGCACGTTCAAGTTCATGCAAGGCAATATCGCCGTTTCCAAGTAGATTATATTGCGCAGCAATGTCTAGGTGCAAATCTGCATTGGTCGGGTCATCAAAAAGCGCCAGCCATTTTTGATCAATTTCAGCAACTAGGGCGTTGTGGACCAACTCTTTTTCCGTTGGCTCGCGCGGAATATATATTTCTTCTTCAGGGGTAAATATTATTGGCTCAATTACCTGTGCATTGGCATACCCATTCATTGCAAATGTACTTAACCCCATCAGTAAGTAAAACTTTAAATCCACCTTCATGATCTTTTTTTATTCTCCGAAAAACTGGTTTATTTTTCAATATTCAAATTATATTGTTTTATCAAACCATAAAAGGTTGGCCGACTAATGCCAAGCAATCTTGCCGTTTCACTAATATTACCGTTTGATAGCGATAGTGCCTTAATCATAGCCGTTTTATCATTTTTTTCTCTAATCTCTTTCAGATTAAGGGTTTCGACATGATCATCATTATAATTAATTTCCATATCCTCTAACGATATTCTTTTGCTATCGCTCATAATAACAGCACGTTTGATGCGATTTTCGAGTTCACGCACATTACCGGGCCAATCATATGCGGCAATTGCCCGGGCCGCTTCACGGTCAAAACTTTTAACACGCTTGTCAAATTCTATTGCATATTTATTTAAAAAATTATGAGCCAGCAAAAGCGCGTCACCTTCGCGTTCCTTAAGCGGCGGAATATTAACGACTATCTCGCTTAATCGGTAAAATAAATCTTCGCGAAAACGACCTTCAACAATATGATCTTCTAAATGTTGATGGGTGGCACTGGCCACCCTGACATCAACGGCAATTTCTTTACGTCCGCCAATTCTTTCAATCACTCGTTCTTGTAAAAAACGAAGCAGTTTAACCTGTAACGGCAATGGGAGATCACCAATTTCATCAAGAAACAGCGTCCCACCTTCCGCCAACTCAATTTTACCTTTTACCTGCTTTATTGCACCTGCAAATGCGCCTTTTTCAAACCCGAAAAGCTCGCTTTCAATTAAATTTTCCGGTATAGCCCCGCAGTTAATAGCAACAAATGGATTATTTTTTCGTTCGCTTAATTCGTGTAATGCCCTTGCAAGAAGCTCTTTACCGGTACCACTCGCCCCAAGTAATAATACGGATACCGCCGTCGGTGATATTCGTTCTATGATACTGCACACTTCTTCCATTTTACTAGATGCGGTGACAAGGCCGGGAAGCGGCGTATTTTCTTTCTTTTCCTGTAATTGTCTATTTTCCACTTCAAGATCATAAAGCTTAAATGCCCGCTCAACCATAAAGCCAATTTCATCAGCATCAATCGGTTTTTTGTAAAAATCATAAGCGCCTTCCGAAATCGCTTTTAAGGCACTTTCGCGTGCTTCATGACCTGACGCGACGATTATCTTTGCCAGTGGATGAACTTTTAAAATTTCAGAGAGAATAGCAAAACCTTCTGTAGTACCGTCCGGATCTGGCGGCAAGCCAAGGTCGAGCAAAACGACTGCCGGCTGGTGCTTTTGCGCAAGCTCAACAGCCGCTTTTCTTTCACCGGCAATAAGCGTGTCATAAGTTTCAAAATTCCACTTATATTGCCGTTGAAGGCCCTCATCATCTTCAATGATCAGTAATTTTCGTTTGATCTGGTTAATTTTTTCATTCCTTTTTCAAATATATACTAACCGTTGTGCCGAGGCCCGGTTTACTCTTCACTTCCATACGCCCCCCCATATTATGAATTAACTGACGACTTTCATAGGCCCCAATTCCGTACCCGCCTACTTTTAATGATCGAAACGGCCTAAATAATTCATTGCTGATAAAAGCCCGGTCCATGCCTTCACCATTATCAATAATCCTTATCATGGCATATTTTTCGTCCTGATTAAGCTTAATCTCTACCATACCATCCGGCATCCCTGCATCAATAGCATTTTGAATGATGTGCATAAGGACTGTTTCAAGATCATCCTGATTGCTAAGTGCGCTTAATTCGCCGTCTAAACCGGTGAATTTTACATTATGTCCGGCGGTTAACATCTTATCCACGCTTTTGCTTACCAACGCCTGAATATCAATCATGCTTATTTGCTTGGTTTTTGATGGTTCTTTAATGATATTAATTCGCGACAAAAGATCATTCATTTTTTCAACGGTATTTTTGACCGTCAATTTCATATCTTTTTGAAACTCAGGGTTATCGCCGTGTTTTTCGGCGTTTTTTTGCAACAATGATAATTGACTTGCCATATTTTTTATATCATGGATAACAAAGGCAAACTTACGATTAAAAGCTTCAAACTCACTAGCAATAGAAAGGGCAGATAAAGTTTCCTGTTCCGCAAGATAGCTGGCAATCTGAAGACTGACAGTTTTAAGAATATCAATGGTTTCCCAATTAAGTTCCTTTTCGGTTCTCGGTTGAAAAAGAACAATAAACCCCGTCATCTCATTATGGTGAATAAGGGGGATAACGAGCCATAGTTCCCGCTCGCTCAAAAGCCAATCAGGAATTACAAGACCATCCCTAAGGACTTTACCGTCCCTTGCATCATTTAAATCAATAATCCAGTTTTCTTCCAGCATGTAACGCGAAAACTCATCTTCAACCAACAGATCATTTTCAACATCATGTTTAAAATTCCATCTGGCAACTTGGCTATAACTATCTGGTTGTTCGCGGTACCATAGTGCGCCGCCGCGACTTTCCATAATTTCTGCCACTGATTTAATTGCCCGTTCGGACAGGTTGTAATGATCTTCCGATGCTGTCATCGTTTGAATAAACCGAAGCCACTCTTCGCGGTAATCAAATTTATACATGAAAAAATATTTATTAAGCAGCACCAATATCGTCGAACGGGTTTTACCAGAATAAATAATAACCACAAAGCCGATAAAAGCCGCAAACAAGAAACTTACCTGTAAAAGCTTGCCCCAATCACCACCAAAATTCTGAATATAATATCCCAGAACCGATATAGACATCAGATAGGCAATCCCCGCCACCAACGACACCATATGAAACGCGGCCCGGCGTGACAGACTAATACCGACCGACCATTTAGGGTTCCGTGCAATTGCCACCGCCATTAATGGCACAACAATAATATTCACCGCCCCACGGGCTTCGTATAATTGAGTATCGATCAGAGAATATAGTATTTCATCGCTATAAAGCAAAAATTCAAACGCGTATATCGAACCAAGTCCTAAGCAAAAGAAACGAACACCCCAACGGTTTTCACTGGTAATATTGCGGTATAAATTTTCTATCAGCAGCAACACTAGAAACGACAGAAAAAATTTGTTGAAGGTCGGCAAATTACCGATAACCTCCCTGTCGAGTATCCCCCAAAGCGCCAGAACATTGATGATTTCAATTAAAACACCAATTGAAGCCACGATTGTAATGATATTACCCGTGCGAATACTGATCTTCTGATTACCTTGGGCATTCCAGATAATTCTTAAATGATTATAGAGAAAAATTACCCATAAAATACTTTTAAGCCAATCAAAAAAAGGCATTATGTATATAGTAATTAAAAAGAATACATCGGTGGTATAGGCTCCCGCAACGGCCACCGCACTATGAAGCACCGCCCAGACCAGACTGCCAACCACAGCAGCACTAAGCCATATATTGTCGCCTTTATACTGTTTTTTCTGAACCAGCAAACCAAACAGTGTGGCATAAGCCATCGCCGCCAAGCCGTAGGTCATAAAACTGATGTTAAGAGCTAAACTCCCCACATGACTTACCTAACCCCATCAGGCCATAATACCACGCGTATTGTTTGAACCAGTATGAGTAAATCGAGAAAAATTGAATAATTTTTAATATAGTAAAGATCATATTCTAATTTACGGCGACTGTCTTCCTCGGATGCACCATATGGATAATTTAACTGAGCCCAACCGGTAATCCCCGGTTTAACAGTATGTCGTTTATCAAACATAGGAATTTTTTCCATGAGCTGTTCAACAAAATATGGTCGTTCAGGACGCGGCCCAACGAAGCTCATGTCACCACGAAGCACGTTAAAAATTTGTGGAATTTCATCAATCCTGGTTTTTCGAATAAATTTACCGACCAACGTCACCCGTGCATCATTTTGCTGTGCCCATTGGGGGACGCCGTCTGCCTCGGCATTCTGGGTCATGCTGCGAAATTTAAGCACATCAAACGATTGTCCCATCAAACCCGTACGTTCCTGACGGTAAAAAACAGGGCCTTTGCTGGTCAGTTTTACAGCAATTGTCGTAACCAATAAAATCGGGATACTGATAATCAATAAAACTGCGCTGGCAATAATATCAAAAAATCTTTTAATAAAAAGATCCAATTTTTTGGTATTGTCAAAGCCATCGGAAAATATCATCCAACTCGGGTTAAACATCGCCAAATTGAGTACACCCATTTGCCGCTCGATAAAACCCGCAGCCTCACTTATATAAGTACCATTAATTTTACAGGCGAGTAAATCGTTAAGCGGCAATGTTCCGCGCCGTTCTTCAATGGCAACCACAATTTCCTGACAGGCTTCATCAGCAACATATTTTTCAAAATCTTCAATATCTTCAAAATTCGTCGCGCCTTCAATGTCGGTTTCAGTTTCCCCCATTTTAAGAAAGGTAATAAACTTTACATTCGAAGTGGATTTATCATTACATTCAAGCACCCTTTTTGCCCGTTTACCGGCACCAAGCACAATAACCCGTGTTTCAATGCTTTCATGATCGACAAAATGCAGGAAGAAAAATCGCCCGGATATTAAAAATAAATATGTTAGAACAATCGCATAAGCCGATACACTGCGCCAGATTTCGATTTCCGGAAACATATAAAGAGCGACAGATATGGCGAAAAATGAAAAAACCATACTGACTGATAATCGTACCGCAGAAATTTTAATATCACGGCAGGTTTCAAGCCTGTATAGCCCGGTTGCCAGTAGCACCAGATAAACAATCACCACAAAGAATATTTTTTCCAAAATATATTTATCAAGTCCGGGCGCAGGCTCCCCGATTTGTATAAACCTTATGACAAGCGCCAGCCATATCACCAGATAAAGTATGATACATTCAGTCATTGCTAGAAAGAGAATTGATTTCGGGATATAATGTTTAAAAATTCTTATCATTAAATTATATTTGAGCAGTATATGAACTAAAATTGACCGTTAGATTAGTCACGGTTCACATATACTATTATCTCACCTTCCCTGTTAATTTTATATCACTCAAACAAATTTACAAACTATTCTTTGATCGATTCGGGCAATATACACTTTAACTTGTTGTTATTATTAAATAATAATTTCCACCAATTTATCACAGCTTTGTGAAAAAAACATTAAATTTGAAAAAATAGTGAAAAATAAATTCAAAATAAAAAATACTTTTTAATAATGAATTAAATGTATCATCTTATAAAATACAAAAAACGATAAAGAGGCATAAGAATGAATAACATAAAAATCACGCCCGTAATTTTATCCGGTGGATCAGGGACCCGCCTTTGGCCTATTTCCCGCTCACTATATCCCAAGCAGCTTTTGCCGCTAGTGACTGAGCAAACCATGATCCAAGATACTGTTTCACGGGTAAAAAACCCTGATCATTTTAATGCCCCGCTTTTCATTGCCAACGAAGAACACCGTTTTATTATTGCCGAACAGTTGCGCAAGATCGGTTTTGATGACACCAAAATAATTCTCGAGCCGGAAGGACGTAATACTGCCCCCGCCGCTGCCCTCGCCGCACTTTATATTCAAAAAACAGACCCGAATGGGCTAATGTTAATCATGCCCTCTGATCATGTCATCGCCCATGAAGAAGCATTTACAATCGCCTTAAACATCGCCAAGGCCGCCGCGACTGAACATAAACTTCTAACTACATTTGGCATTATTCCCGATAAACCGGAAACAGGGTATGGCTATATTAAATGTGGCGATAATCTTAAAAGTGTTCTTGGCTGTAGTATGGTTGATAAGTTCGTTGAAAAACCGGACCTTGCCACTGCACAGGACTATCTTGAAAGTGGCGGCTATTACTGGAATAGCGGTATTTTTCTTTTCCCGGTATCGGTTTATCTTGATATTCTTGCCGCCAACGAGCCGGATATACTCCTCGCCTGCAAAAAATCAATTGAAAATGCAGAAAATGACATGACTTTCGTTAGGCCAGAACGCGAAAGTTTCCTTAAATGTCCATCAAATTCAATTGATTATGCGGTAATGGAAAAAACAAAACAAGCCGCCGTTGTCCCCGTTGATATGGGATGGAATGATGTCGGCTCATGGAATGCCTTATGGGACATTTCACCAAAAGACGAATATGGCAATGTCATATCCGGCGATGTCATAACCCATGAAAGCAAAAATTGCCTGATAAAAAGCGAAGGCACCGCCCTCGCCACCGTTGGTCTTGAAAATTTAATCGTTGTCGCGACAAAAGACGCGGTTCTAGTCTGTGATAAGAATAAAACACAGGATGTTAAAGCCATCGTCGATCAATTAAAGAAAAGTGGCCGCACCGAACATATCAGCCATTCAGTCGTTTACCGCCCATGGGGCTCATACCAAACGTCGGACAAAGGCGATCGTTTTCAGGTAAAACGCCTTGTGGTTAATCCGGGGCAGATATTATCCTTGCAAATGCATCACCACCGCGCCGAACATTGGGTCGTGGTTAAAGGCACCGCAGAAGTAACCATTGATGACACAGTTTCCACTCTTTGTGAAAATGAAAGCTGCTATATCCCGATCGGCGCCAAACACAGGCTCCACAATCCCGGCAAAATCCCCCTATATATTATCGAAGTACAATCAGGATCATATCTGGGCGAAGACGATATAGTACGATTTGAAGATACTTACGGCCGCGCGTAAGGTAATGTACGCGAGATAAAATCATCCCGGCTTAAGGTGCTGGGAAAAATATTTTTTGGGGAATTGTTATTTTTAATAAACTTCTTATATCAACAATTATTTTAATTATCAGTTCATGTGGGCCAAACTCAAAAAATTTACTCAATGATTTAGATACTCTTGCCAAGGCTGCCGCTGAACCGACAGACATAAAATTTCCATCAGATCATAACATAAGTCTAGATGAGTTAATCATGCTTGCTGAGGTTCGTTCGCCTGAAGTAATTGCTAGCAATCTGGATATCATCTTACAAAAAGCAGAACAGGATCAATATCGTTCGATTTTATTCCCACAAATTGATTTAAGCCTGACTTATGGTCGATCAGCATTTATCCGACGCAATGAAATCCCCAGTAATTACCGGGCATCTCCTACATTGAGGTGGAGCATTTTCCGGTATTTTGAAGTTCAAAAAGCTCGTGAAACTTTCTTATCTGCCGAAAATGCCAGAACATTACAGCTTAAGTTTACAAAGAAACAAAACCACATTCAGGTTATTGACTTATATTTAGATTGGCTCGGCACTGAAATTCTCGTAGAAAAGTTAACGACATCCAAAACATCTACTGGAAAAAAGCTAGAACGATTAGAACTCCTTAAAAATGGGTCAACAGCACCAAACTCAATCCAAGAATTGCAAAGTCAGCTAAATGGTATTAACCGATCACTTAATATCGCGAATGCACAACTATTTACAACAGAAGGACTGCTGGCAAAAATGTGCGGCCTTAAAAACCTTAAACAGGTTGAACGGCCGACATTCAAGGATTTCAATTTTAGCCCCACTCCACTCAAAAACTATATAGCAGAATCCCTTGTAAAATCAGAAGGCATTGAGAGCTCTGAATTGCTGTCTTTTGTCGCTTCTAAAGAAGAAGATAAAGAAAGAATAGCGCGTTTTAGCAAAATTTCAATTTACGCTAGCCTGACAGATATATTGTCCAACTTATCTTCGAATATATTAACAATCTCATGGGCATATGAATTAATTGACCAAGGCAACTTCAACCGAAAAATATTGAAAGCCCGTGCCAATATACTACTTGCAGATCTAGAAGTCGCTGAACAACACAAAAACATTTATCAATTGGCGGGAAATGTCTGGATATCATTATTGGATGCCACAGCAGATTTTAATGAAATCAAGAATACTAGACAACAACAACAAATTAATTTTGATGTCGTCTCCGGGCAATTATCAACAGGCTACATAGATCCATTTCATGTCTGGCAGACCCGTTCAGCTTTAAAAATTGATAAGTATGAAGAAAAAATAGCATATCTGGAAATGGCCAGGGCCATTTCACACTACGAAACATTAACATCAGGCGAGATTACAAGATGGAATATTCGTTAAATTCCCGCAGACCAATATTGAGTATAATATTTGCAGTAATTGCATTATTGACCGCTGGCGTCACTGAGCTTTGGGCCCAAGGCGATCCTTGGAACGGTGCAACGGTTGACTCTATAATCGTATCTGATGCCAAAGTGCGAGATGATGATCATATAATCGGCAATAGTGCTTTCTTATATTTTAAAGAAGTCATTAGCCCGGTAGACGCAATAGCAAAAACCAACAACCTGCATATAGGTCAACATTTTAAGGCAGCAGAGCCCATCGTAAAATTTGACGATGACGTAATTGTTAGACAGATTAATTCTTTAAACCGTGAACTTGATAGAGCAAACTACTGGATTAAAAATGTTTTTCGTCATCAGCAATCCGCAGCAGATTTGAAGACCGCCAGCAACATCACTCAATTCAAAGAGAAAAAGGATCTGTTAAATGTTAAAATTTCTATACTAGAAACAACAGAGTTAGCTGGTGAAGACATAGCTCAACAACTGGCATATGAAAAAAGACAATTACAACTGATCCTCGACGAGGAAACAGAAATGCTGGAAAACACCCGTTATCAAAATTCATTAAGGGAACATGAGCGACTGTCTCAAGAAGTTAATGTCACAAATTTAGAAGAAAGACTTATATCCCTGAGAAAAGAATTACAAAGACACACCATTAAAGTAGGCTTTAAGGGCACACTCGTTGGCCTAAACGAAAAACTTGGCGAAAATTCGTTGAATATTAATAACATACGCAAAATCTCTACCGGTGAATTTCTATTCACCATTGCCCAAACGGACCAATATATTGCCGAAGCATCAATTCCCAAATCGGACATTTTACGAATATCAAAAAGTAAAAAAGCCTCATGTTACATTCCTCTGATTGATACTCATACCGATTGTTCTCTGTTTTCTCTTGAGCGCATCAATGAAACGTCAAAAGAATTATATATAGCAAAATACAAGCTGAAGAAATTTGAGAGTGACTTCAACGCTGGCGAGCGCGTGGACATTTATCTACCTGCCCCGCAAAGCACACCTTTAATAGAGATACCAACCTCCGCTCTGGATTATCAGGAAAACATTTTAGGAGTGTGGGTAATGAATGAAAATAATACACCCAGTTTTAGAACGATAAAAATTCACAGCAGACAAGGTGTATCTTCAGTACGGATTTTAAGCGGGCTCCGTTCCGGCGAAGAAATTCTCGTTAAGAAATAGATTGATTATTAATGATTAGGCTTAACAACATATCAAAAAATTATTCCCTTAAGGACGGCGAAGTACCTGCCCTTGATGATATTAACCTTACCATCGAAAAAGGAGAAAAGGTCTGTATATTGGGTAGATCCGGGTCAGGTAAAACAACGTTACTGGATATTATCGCTACAATTCTCACTCCTTCACAAGGAAGCTATTTTTATAATGATATGGACATTAGTCAATTTTCAAAACAGGAATTGGCCAAATTTAGAAATAAGGAATTCGGTTTCGTGTTCCAGTCATATTATTTAATTAAAGAAAAGAATATACTGGAAAATATCTGTCTGCCCGCAATCTATTCAGACAGTTTGATCGACCCACAGCAGAATGCCTTAAAATTAATGGATATTCTGGACATTGCAGAACTCAAAGACAGATACCCTAATGAACTTTCCGGTGGGCAACGCCAAAGGGTAGCTATTGCCCGTTCAGCATTATTAAATCCAAACGTTATCATTGCTGATGAACCTACAGGAAATCTTGATGAAGCCTCAAGCCGAATTGTGCTTGATCATCTTATGAATTTTAACGAACAAGGTAAAACTCTCATTCTCGTCACTCACGACCAAGAGATCGCCAGCCATTTTGAGCGAAAAATATTTCTCAATGACGGCAGGAAGATATCCAATGGCTAATTGGCAAAACTTCATGTCTCCCAAACATATTTTATACAGCGTCAATATTTTTGTATCCATGCTGATATTTATCTGTTCATTTAGCTTTGTCGATGCTGTTTCACGAAATATCATGATAGGCCTAGGAGAGTTAGGAACCGACCTTTATATCATTAGTGACAATCAATATCTCTTTTCTCAATCAAAAAACCCTCTGACAAAGCAAACCGCATTTGATATTGAGAAAAAATTAGGACCCGATTTTATTGTGGCCGAGGTCAACCGCAGCTACAAACGCGTTACGAGTAGTGATGGTAAATCAATGATTATAGCGATTTGGGAAACCTCAACCGAATTTTTCGATATAATTCCACTGCATTTAACTTCAGGAGAATTATTCACTACATTTGATGAACGGGTCGGGTCTAAAGTCTGTATTTTATCAGATTATTTATCAACAAATTTATTCAATAACATAAACATGAATAATGCCAATCGACTGATGCTGGACAAAACCTATTGCGATCAAATCGGTATATCTTCACCAAAGGTATTTATTCCAGAGTATACCATGTCAGACAATATATATGTTCCGCTTGGTTTTAATATTCCGGAAGGCTTAGCAAGCAAGCACCCCCTGACTGAAATATTTGTTAAACAAATATCATCCAAAACACCACAAGGTCAAACCGCTGATATTGAAGAATTGTTAAAAACCCTTACTGAAAAATCGATTAATCCTCGCATTGATATCTGGTCCTCAGAAACCTTTTTCGCCAACCGAAATCAAATTTCAACTTCACTAAAATTACTGATCTGGGTTATCGCTATCGTGATCGTCACACTGGCATCAATCGGCATAGCAAATAGTCTGTCGATAGATGTCATTGAAAGAAAAGGTGAAATCGGGCTTCGCACAGCAATCGGCGCCACACCACATGATATATTCAAACTCTTCATGATCAATGGCATAAAGGTCGTGTTAACAGGTGGCGGCTTGGGAATTATTGCCGGTCCATTGCTCGTCCACTATTTCATTTCACCAACACTTGCGCAATCAGGATTACTCCCCGTAATTGATATGACAATTAATATTTTTGTCATATCAATTACATTCGCAGTACTGTTATTAGCAGCACTAATCGCAAGTATCATCCCCGCCAGAAAAGCACTCAAAATCGATGCTTCAATCGCGATAAGAAATTTGTAAAATTATATTTTATGTGAAAGGATTATTTAGTCTAGCTTCTTCAATGCTTTTTAACGTATCGCACTCTGCTTGTGAATTTACTTTAGTTTCACTAATAACTTCACCAGTGCTTAAATTCGTTAATGTGCAAGTATATTTCTTCACACAAGAAGTTGTTGAGGTCAGCATAATAGCTAACCCAATAAGGTAAAAAATTTTCATGAAATTTCCCCAGTTTAAACATTAATACTCAATTTATCTAATTTTCTAAATCAACTTAATTAGATAAAACCCACTAAAGTATTAGAGAAACATTATTTCTTGTCAACTTAAAATTTTATTTTTTTTAAATTAAAAATTAACCATAAGCCAAATATAGCAAAGGCTTAATCCATATTTTATGAACGTAAAGCATATTTAATTATGCTTTACAGAAGTAATTTTTTCTTGCATTTAATTTATCTTTAATGTACCCCTTTTATTAATGGTACATATGGTACATTAAATTTTGGAATAACACCCTTATGGAAATAATAATAGATATCGAGGCCGACGCGCCGTTATTTGCCCAGTTAATTGAGCAGATAAAGAACGCTGTCCTCAGTGATAAAATATCGCCGGGTGATCCCCTGCCGTCAATTCGGCAGCTCGCCAATGATCTTGACCTTAATAACAAAACGGTCGCCAAGGCGTACCGACTTTTGGAACGGGACAGCGTCATTAGAACAAAAGGATACCGCGGCACATTCATTCATCCGGACGCTAAAGCAAACAGCGCCATTGATTTGAATGATATCGTGGCCGAAAAATTAAATAAAACCATTGAAAATTTAAAAAGCCTGGGTGCAACAGATTCTGAAATAAGAATTGCTTTCGCAAATGCCCTCAATAAAGACAAGAATTAAGGACAGTTAGATGCAGGAAATATTATCATCAATCCCCACACCAGTATTTTACGCGGTTTTCATCAGCCAAATACTGATTTTTACCCATTACACCTATAAAATGCTTAAAAGAATAAAATATGTCGCCGTTCATTATCCGCCGACCACCCACCCAAAACTCTATCCAAATATCTCCATAGATGACGCAAAAATAAAAGTCAAAAAAGGACTTCGCCTTTTTAAATTTATGAACATTTCCATCTTCATAATTGGTTGTACACTCGTCATCGTTGCAATGATGACCGGCTATGAACCACTTGGAAATGGCGAGGAAGATTTTGTCGCCCTCTATGCCATATTGCAATTTTCACCGCTTATCATGTTGGAAATAAGTTCATTCAAACATTTTAAAATGATGAGAAATGCAAATGAAGATAGCACCCGAAAAGCAGATTTGCAGCCGCGGCACTTTTTTGATTTTATAGCAATGCCTGTTTTTTGCATAGCAGCCTTAATGTTCATAGCCGCTATCGCATTCGAACTCTATATCGGTGAAACTTTATTCCTGATCATAACTCTATTCGTCGTGCATATTTATTTTGCCATTTTAATAATTTGGAATTTACACGGCAAAAAACTCGACCC